>NZ_BMDZ01000034.1 GCF_014636235.1 Tistrella bauzanensis | reverse complement strand
CCCGATCAGCCGCAAGCGAAAACGGGCCGGATGGTCCGATGAATTCGCAAGGTCGATCATTGGGCAAATGCGATAGCCCTGGTGCGACTCCCGACTCCGCTTGACAAGCCCGCGCCCATGCATATGGTGCTCGTCTCTATGTCTGGCGCCGACGACACGGCGCTGCAACGTACACCCGCGCGATCCGGCCGCCAGCCGGTCGCCCGCCCCTTCACGGGGAGCGGTGGAGCGCAGGCGGCTTCGGTCGCAGGCCTCCGGGGCACACCGGATAGCGATACGAGGATTGAGCGATGGCCAAGCCCGCCACCGTGCAGATCAAGCTGGTCAGCTCCGAGGGGACCGGCTTCTTCTACGTGACCAAGAAGAACCCGCGCACGACCACCGAAAAGCTCCAGCTGCGGAAGTACGACCCGAAGCTCCGCAAGCACGTGATGTTCAAGGAAGCCAAGATCAAGTGATCCCGTGCGGCCCCGGCGCGCCAAACGGCGCCATCAGGGGCCGCGTCCACGGGATTGCCTGAACAGGCAGTCGGAACATGAAAAAAGGCCGCAAGCCCCTATAGGGCGCGCGGCCTTTTTCGTTGGCGCCAATCTCGCGGGCGGTCCACCCCGATCAGGTGGCTGTTCCGGCCCTGGTCAGGTGGCTATTCCGGCCGATCGAAAATGAAGCAGTCGCGGCCGGCGGCCTTGGCGCGGTACAACGCCTGGTCGGCGCGACGCAGCATGTCGTCGGGATCCTGATCGCTGGGTCGCAGTTGACTGCCGCCGATGCTGGCGGTGACGGTGACCTGATGGCCCTCGTCGTCGATCACGATCGGCTGGCCGGAAATCACCGAACGCACCCGCTCCGCCACTTCGTGGGCGGAACGCTGATCGCTGTCGGGCAGCACCATCACGAATTCCTCGCCGCCATAGCGGGCGACCAGATCGACACCGCGGACATGGCGGGTCATCCGGTCGGCCATCGCCTGCAGCACCCGGTCGCCGGCGTCGTGGCCATAGGTGTCGTTCAACTGCTTGAAGTGGTCGATGTCCAACATCAGCACCGCCAGCGGCCGCCCATCATGGCCGGCACGCACGAACATGCGTTGCAGATGGGCCGACAGATAGCGGCGGTTATACAGGCCGGTCAGCCCGTCGGTGGCGGCCAGCGCGATCGAGCGCTGATAATTCTGCCGCAACCGGTCCTGATAGCGCTTGCGCCGCACCTGGGTGCGCACACGCGCCACCAGCTCGTTCACGTCCAGCGGCATCATCAGATAGTCGTTCACGCCCAGATCCAGCGCCTTGGCCATGCGCTCGATGTCGTCATGCCCCACGATCACCAGGATCGGGGTCTGGCGGGTCTCGTCGATCGCGCGCATCTGGCTGCACAGGCGCAGCGGATCGAAGGTTTCGATCAGCATATTGACCACGATCAGGTCGAAACCCTCGGTGCGCGCCAGATCCAGCGCTTCCAGAGCGGTGCCGACGGCACTGACGCTGTGGGTCTTCTTCAACCGGTTGGCCAGGAAATCGCGCTCGATCTCGCTGTCGTCGACCACCAGCACACGGGCGCCATCGGCGCTTTCGTCCAGCGGCAAGGGTGCTGCGGCACCGACACCGAAATCCGAGATGGTCTGTTCGCGCAGACGCAATTCGTCGAGGATCATCTTCAGCCGGGTCAGCGACCGCACGCGCGCGAACAGCGCGGCATCGTTGATCGGTTTGGTCAGGAAGTCGTCGGCGCCGGCCTCCAGCGCCCGGACCCGTTCCACGCTGTCGCTCAGCGCCGTCACCATCACCACCGGAATATGGGCGGTGTCGGGATCACTTTTCAGCCGGCGGCAGACCTCGTAGCCATCCATGCCCGGCATCATGATGTCGAGCAGCACGATATCCGGCGGATGGACCTGGGCACGCAGCAGCGCTGCCTCGCCGTTCTGGGCCAGATCGACGTCGTAATACTCTGCCGTAAGCTTCGCTTCGAACAGCTTAAGGTTGGGCAAGAGGTCATCGACGACGAGAACGCGACCGGGCATAGCCCCTCAATCCAGAAACTTGCGCACTGTCTCGAGGAAAGGCGTCACAGAAATCGGCTTCGAGATATAGCCCTCACAGCCGGCATCCAGGATCTTCTCCTCGTCGCCCTTCATCGCGAAGGCCGTTACGGCAATAATCGGAATAGTCCGCAGCTCATCATCCGCCTTGATCCACTTCGTGACATCCAGTCCCGAAACCTCAGGCAGCTGAATATCCATCAGGATCAGATCTGGATGCTGCTCCCGCGCGATCTTCAGCGCCTCCATGCCGTCACGGGTCTGCAAAGTCACGTAGCCGTTCGCCTCAAGGAGGTCGTTGAACAGCTTCATGTTCAAGTCGTTGTCTTCGACGATCAGAACCGTCTTCGGCATGGCTTCTTCCGCCCCGCGCCTTCTAGAGGCTACATCGATCTCTGCAACGGTTCGACCTCACGTCGAACGGTCCGCGACCGGCGGCTCGCCTCGTACCGGCGCACGATGCCCGGTTCCGATGACCGCAGCAATCATTTTGTGGCGAACCGTCAGGCGGTGCAACATCATGCGTGGTCGATCGTCCATTTGTATCATGCGAACAAGGCGAGGCCCGCAGCCGACATGACCACCGCCGCCCCCCGGCCTTCGGCCCCGGCACGCCCCCGGCCTTCGGCCCCGGCACGACCGGATGACAGCCACCCGACAACTGCCCGCCCGGCGGCACCGGCGCCGGTGCTGCTGGGCATCGACCTTGGCGGCACCAAAATCGCCGGCATCGCCATCGACCGCCTGAGCGGCCGCACATTGGCACACATGCGCGTTCCCACCCCCCGTGACGATTACGCCGGCACCCTGGCGGCGATCGGCGATCTGGCGACGCGGCTGGAGCAGGCGGCCAGGATCGCGCCGACCGGTATCGCGCAGACCGGTATCGCGCCGACCGGTATCGCGCCAACCGGCATGCTGCCGATCGGCATCGGCATTCCGGGCGCGATCAGCCCCAAGACCGGACTGGTGAAGAATGCCAACTCGCTGTGGCTGAACGACAGGCCGCTGGATCGCGACCTGGCGGCGGCATCGGGTCGGGCGGTGCGCCTGGCGAACGATGCCAACTGCCTGGCCGTGTCTGAA
This sequence comes from Tistrella bauzanensis, assembly GCF_014636235.1. Taxonomy (NCBI): domain Bacteria; kingdom Pseudomonadati; phylum Pseudomonadota; class Alphaproteobacteria; order Geminicoccales; family Geminicoccaceae; genus Tistrella; species Tistrella bauzanensis. The sequence goes on along the minus strand of NZ_BMDZ01000034.1, from coordinate 58,953 downwards.
GCGAGCGACGGTGCTGCCGCCGGCGCCGGGGTGGTGTTCGCGGTGATCCTGGGCACCGGGGTCGGCGGCGGCATTGCCATTCAGGGGCGGGTCCATCATGGCGCCGACGCGATCGCCGGTGAATGGGGCCATGTCCCGATGCCCTGGGCGCAGCCCTGGAGCCGCACCGCCGGCGCAGCGCTGCCGCCCGATGCCGACCGTGTTCCGGAACTGCCCGGCCCCGCCTGTTACTGTGGTCGCAGCGGCTGCATCGAAACCCTGCTCTCCGGCCCGGGCCTGGCCGGCGATGCCGCGCGCCTGCGCGGGCAGGACGAGGCATCGGCCCTGGCCTGCCGCAGCGCCGAGGCGGTGATCGCGGATGCGCGCCAGGGCGACGAGATGGCGATCGCGGCGATCATGCGCTGGCGCCATCGCCTGGGCCGGGCCTTCGCGATGGTCATCAATCTTCTGGACCCGGATGCGATCGTGATCGGCGGCGGGCTGTCGCAGGTGCCGGAACTGATGGACGCGATCACCTGCGATCCCACGCCGCTGATCGGCCCTTGGCTGTTCTCGGACCGGGTCCGCACCCCCGTGGTCGTCGCCCGCCATGGCGACGACAGCGGCGTGCGCGGCGCGGCGCGGCTGTGGGACGTGGCCCGCTGAGGGAGGTGACCCGCTGAGAGAGGTGACCCGCTGAGGCCGGCGCAACCCGCTGGACAACCGGGCCGGGCAGTGAGAACATGAAGGGAACATTCCTCTGCCCCGCCAGCAGCCCGGTGTCCCGCCAGAAACCCGGCGCGGGCAGTCTCTCTGGTCCGGACGTCGCGCCATGAGCCACGACAGCAGCCTGCCCGGTGACGATGCCATGCCGGCGGCCGTGGATGGCTGGCTGTGCCGGTCGTGCGGCAACACCGATCCGCCGCCCGGGTCTGCGCAAGGTTGCCCGGCCTCCGCAGCGGCACAGCGCTGCCCGGCATGCGGCTCGGCACGGGTGATCGCCCATCCCGAGCTGCACCGGCTGGCGATCGCGCATGTCGATTGCGACGCCTTCTATGCCTCGGTTGAAAAGCGCGACCGGCCGGAGCTGATCGACAAGCCGCTGATCGTGGGCGGCGGTCATCGCGGCGTGGTCGCGACCTGCTGCTATCTGGCGCGGATGAAGGGCGTGCGTTCGGCGATGCCGATGTTCAAGGCGCTGGAGCTGTGCCCGGATGCCGTGGTGCTGAAGCCCGACATGGCCCGGTATCACGAGGCCGGCATGAAAATCCGCCGGCTGATGCGCGCGCTGACCCCGCTGGTCGAGCCACTGTCGATCGACGAGGCCTATCTGGACCTCGGCATCGCCGCCGCCACCGTCGCCGATGGCGGCGCCAGCCCCGCGCAACGGCTGGCGGCGCTGGCCCGACGCGTGGAGCGCGAGGTGGGGGTGACGGTGTCTGTGGGGCTGGGCCCCAACAAATTCCTGGCCAAGCTGGCCTCGGAACTCGACAAGCCGCGCGGCTTCGCCGTGATCGGCGCGGCCGAGGCTGCGGCCTTCCTGGCCGACAAGCCGGTGCGGATGCTGTGGGGGGTGGGCCCGGCCTTCACCCGCAGGCTCGCCACCGACGGCATCACCCGCATCGGCCAGTTGCAGAGCCTGGGGCCGCAGGCGCTGGCGCAGCGCTATGGCCGCATCGGCGCACAGATCGCAGGCTTTGCCGCCGGTCTGGACCCGCGCCGGGTGACGCCCTGGCGGCCGACCAAGAGCGTGTCGGCCGAAACCACCCTGGCCCGCGACGAGCGCGATGCCGGCCGGCTGACCGCCTTGCTGCCGCCGCTGGCCGAGCGCGTGGCCGCAAGGCTGGCCAAGGGCGGGCTGGTCGCCGAAGGCGTGGTGCTGAAGCTGAAGACCGCCGATTTCACCACCCTGACCCGCAGCCGGCGGCTGCGGGCCGCCAGCGATCAGGCCGCCCCGCTGATCGATGCGGCAAGCGATCTGCTGGCGCTGGAACTGCGCGATGGCGGTGTCAGTGGCCGCGGCACCGCCTTCCGGCTGATCGGCCTGGGCGCCCATCCGGTGCGCGACCGCGCAGGCGACCCGTCAGTGCCAGACCTGTTCGCACAGGTATCCTGACCTGTTCGCACAGGTGTCCTGACAACAGGTGTCCTGGCATTGAACAAGGCGATACGGGCCGGCTGGTGTCGCCGTCACACCTCGGCCCATCACACCTCGGCCCGTCACACCGCGGGCCGCGACGCCATGACGCGGGCGGCCTGATCCAGATAGGCCTGTTCCCGCGCCCTGACATCGGGCAGACCGACCAGGTCGTTGAAGCCCTTGAAATCGAGCATCCGGTCGGCGAAGCCGGTGGTGATGCCGTCGCGGCGCAGGGTGGCGAACAGGTCGCGCGCCGCCCGGGCCACCGCATAGGTCAGCGCCACCGGATGGGTGACCACGGCATAGCCGATCTCGTGCAACTCGGCCGCGGTCAGCATGGGGGTCATGCCGCCCTCGATGTTGTTGGCCAGCAGCGGCGCCTTCACCGCGGCGCAGATCCGGCGCATCTGCTCCACCGTCTCCGGCGCCTCGACGAACACCATGTCGGCACCCAGTTCGCGATAGAGACAGGCGCGATCGATGGCCGCATCCAGCCCCTCGGTCGCCAGCGCATCGGTGCGGGCCATGATCACCAGATCGCCGTCGCGTCGCGCATCCAGCGCCGCCTGAAGCTTGGCGACCATGTCCTGGACCGGCACCACCGCCTTGCCGGCCATATGGCCGCAGCGCTTGGGAAACACCTGATCCTCGATGAACAGCCCCGCGACCCCCGCCTGTTCATAGGCGCGCACCGCCCGGCGGACATTGGTGACATTGCCGAAGCCGGTATCGGCATCGGCGAATACCGGCACGTCCACCGCATCGCAGATCCGGGCATAGTGATCGGCCAGTTCACGCATCGACAATTGCGAGGTGTCGGGCTCGCCGATCAGGGCGGCGGTCGAGGCATAGCCACCGCAGGTGATGGCCTCGAAACCGGCCTCGGCCGCGATCCGTGCGGTCAGCGCATCCTGGACACCGGGCATTTCCAGAATCTCGGGCGCCTCAACCAAGGCGCGAAAACGGGTGGTGCGACGCATGGGGACAGCCGATCCGATGTGATGAAGCCGGGGTGTCCCATCGGTATACCGCAAACCCCGTGGTCGCGGCCAGTCCTGGCGGCGCGCACCAGGGATCAGAGCATGGATCAGGCCGTCGCGGCCGGAAACCAGTGCCGGGTGCGGCGGGCGAAGGCCACCAGCGACAGCATCACCGGCACCTCGACCAGAACGCCGACCACGGTTGCGAGCACGGCGCCGCTGTCGATGCCGAACAGGCCGATCGCCACCGCCACCGCCAGTTCGAAGAAATTCGAGGTGCCGATCAGCGCCGCCGGCGCCGCCACCGAGAACGGCAGCTTCATCACCCGCGCCGCCAGATAGGCCAGGGCGAAGATGCCATAGGATTGCACCAGCAGCGGCACCGCCACCAGCACCACGCCCAACGGCCGGTCCAGCACCCGCTGGCCCTGAAACGCGAACAACAGGGCCACGGTCAGGATCAGCGCGCCCGCACCCCAGGGCTTCAGCCGGTGCGACAGATCGTCGAGCGCGCGCTGTCCGCCACCGCCTGACCGCAGCATCCGCGCCCGCACCAGCATGGCGGCCGCGAACGGGATCACCACGAACAGCAGCACCGACAGCAGCAGCGTGTCCCAGGGCACGAACACCTCGGCCACGCCCAGCAGCAGGGCGGCCAGCGGCGCGAAGGCCAGGATCATCACCAGGTCATTGATGCCCACCTGCGCCAGGGTGAAGGCGCCATCGCCATCCACCAGCCGCGACCAGACGAAGACCATCGCCGTGCATGGCGCCACCCCCAGCAGGATCATGCCGGCGATATAGGCCCGGGCATCCTGCGGATCGACCAGATCCGCGAACACATGCTCGAAGAACAGGATGCCGAGCGCCGCCATGGTGAAGGGCTTGATCAGCCAGTTGACCACCAGGGTCAGCACCAGCCCGGCGGGGCGGCGGCCGGCATCCAGCACCGCGCGCGGCGCGATGCCCAGCATCATCGGGAAGATCATCGCCCAGACCAGTACCGCGACCGGCAGGTTGATCCGCGCGATCTCGGCCCCGGCCAGCGCGCCTGTCGCCTGCGGGAACGCCGCACCAAGCGCGATGCCGGCCGCGATCGCCAGCGCCACCCACAGGGTCAGGTGGCGTTCGAAGCGGCTGATCGGCGACATGGCGGGCGTATGGTCGGTCATTCGGGCAGATCCTGAAGCGGTGCCGTGGGATCGGCGGCGGGCGGCACCGGCAGCGCCAGCGCGATCAGAAAGGAGAGTGCTACCATCACCGCCGAGCCCGCCAGACACAAGGCCAGACCGCCGGCCGCGAACAGCAGCCCCGAGGCCAGCGTGCCCACCAGCCGTCCCATGGCATTGGCCATGTAATAGAAGCCGACATTCAGCGCGATCCGGTCGCCTTCCGCATAGGCCAGAATCAGATAGGAATGCACGGCCGAATTGATCGCGAACACCACGCCGAAGGCCAGCAGCCCGCCAACCACGATCCAGGCCGCCATGTCCAGCGTGGGATCGCCGGCAAGTGCCGCCGCCATCGCCGCCGGAATCACGGCAAGCACCGCCGCCCAGATCCGTGCGGCATCGCGGGCCACGGGATCACCCACAGCCGGATCGCCTGCGACCGGCGCCCCACGCCGACGAACCAGCGCCGGCGCCGACGCCTGAACGATGCCATAGCCGATGGTCCAGACCGCCATGAAGCCGCCGGTACGCGCGAAGCTCCAGCCCAACCCGTCATGCAGGAACACCGGCAGCCCGACCACGAACCAGACATCGCGGGCCCCGAACAGGAACAGCCGGGCCGCCGACAGCAGGTTGACCGCCGGATTGCGGGCGAAGATGCCACGGAACGGCGCCTTGCGCGCCCGTCCGCCCAGCCCCGCGGGCACGGCGACGAGCGCCGCCATAAGCACCACGCCAAGACCCGCCGCCATCACGACCAACCCGCCCTGAAAGCCCAGCCCGCCCAGCAGGGCGCCGCCCAGGAAGAAGCCCACGCCCTTCAGCGCGTTCTTCGACCCGGTGAGCAGCGCCACCCAACGGAACAACAACCCGCCGCCGGATGCGGGATCATCCGGGACCACGGCCTTGATCGCGCTCTTGGCGCTCATCTTGGTCAGATCCTTGGCGATGCCGGCCAATCCTTGCGCCAGCACCGCCCAGATCACCCCGGCCTCACGCCCCCAGGCCGGATCGAGCGACGCCAGCATCAGCAGCGCGCCGATCTGAAGCGCCAGCCCCGACCACAGCGTGGCCCGCAGGCCGAACCGCGTGGCGACCCAGCCACCGACCAGATTGGTGACCACGCCACAGGCTTCATAGAGCACGAACAGCAGGGCGAGTTCGACCGGGCTGTAGCCGAGGGCGTTGAAATGCAGCAGCACCAGCATGCGCAGCGCGCCGTCGGTCAGCGTGAAGCCCCAATAGGCGCCGGTGACGGCGGCATAGGCCCGGACACCCGCGCGCGCGGCGGCGGTCATGTCGCCGACACCTGCATATGCCCGGCCATCCGCGCCGCCAGATCGATCATCCGGGTCGCATAGCCCATCTCATTGTCATACCAGGCATAGATCTTCACCTGGGTGCCGGCGATGACCCGGGTCGACAGCCCGTCGACGATCGCCGAGCGGGTGTCGCCGCGATAATCCACCGACACCAGCGGCCGCATCTCGAAGCCGAGGATGCCGGCGAGCGACCTGGATGCGGCGGCCGCGAACAGATCGTTCACCTCGGTCACCGAGGTCTCGCGCGCCATTTCGAACACCGCATCGGTGAGCGAGGCGTTGAGCAGCGGCACCCGCACGGCGATGCCGTCGAGCCGACCCTGAAGATCGGGAAAGATCAGGCCGATCGCGGTCGCCGAGCCGGTGCTGGTCGGGATCAGCGAGGTGAGCGCCGAGCGCGCGCGGCGCAGATCCTTGTGCGGCGCATCGATCAGGGTCTGGGTATTGGTGACGTCGTGGACGGTGGTGATGCTGCCATGGCGGATGCCGATCGCCTCGTGCAGCACCTTCACCACCGGTGCCAGGCAATTGGTCGTGCAGGACGCCGCCGTCACCACCGGCGTCGGCTCCTGCCCCATCCAGTCGCCCAGCAGGTGGTCATTCACCCCCACCACCAGATTGAGCGCACCGGCCTTGACCGGCGCCGCCACCAGCACGGCGCGGGCGCCGGCGGTGATATGGCCGTCGAGGCTCGCCCGGTCCTTGAACCGGCCCGATGCCTCGATGACCAGATCGATGCCCGCCGCCGCCCAGTCGCAGGCATCCGGGGTCGCGGCCTCCGTGACCGCGATCCGGCTGCCATTGACGGTCATGCTGGTCGCGGCCGCGCTGATATCGGCCCGCATCCGACCATGGACACTGTCGAATTCCAGCAGATGGGCGGCGGTCGCGGCCGGGCAATGCGGATCGTTGATCATCACCAGATCGAGGTCGGCAGCGCGTGCCGCCCCGTGATCGCCGCTCAGCAGCCCGCGGGCGACCAGACGGCCGATGCGGCCGAAGCCGTTGATCGCAACGCGGGTCATGGGGCTGGTCTCCGTCGGTTTCAGGTGTCTGGTTGCAGGCGGCTGGCCTCAGGCGGCCGCCGTGCGGCCGATATCATCGATGCTCTTCTGCAGGGCCAGCCGGTCCAACGCCGTGATCGACAGATTGGCGAAGATGCCGATCCGGGTGTTGAGCATGCGGAAGGCTTCAGCCACCGCCAGCACCCGCTCGGCCGGGGTGCCGGACGCATCGGCCGGGTCGGGCACGCCCCAATGGGCGGTCATCGGCTGGCCCGGCCAGACCGGGCAGGTCTCGCGGGCATGGTCGCAGACGGTGAAGACGAAATCGAATTTCGGCGCACCCTCGGCCTGGTATTCGTCCCAATTCTTCGAACGCAGGCCCTCGGTGGGAATGCGTGACCGCTCCAGCAGCGTCAGCGCCAGCGGATCGGGCTGGCCAGCCGGGTTGCTGCCGGCGCTGAAGGCGCGGAAGCGGCCGCGACCCAGATGGTTCAACAGCGCTTCGGCCATGATGCTGCGCACGGCATTGCCGGTGCACAGGAACAGCACGTTGTAGACACGGCCGCGATCCAGGGTCGCAGCGGGCTGGGCGGCGGCGGCAGGCTGGGGGGTGTCGGTCATCTGAGCCTCGATCGGCAGACGGGGTGCGGCTGGTGCCGCGAGCGGACCGCATGCGGCCCCCACCTGCAAATCCGCGCAGACATCAGGGTGGCCGCCACAGCAATCGGCGATCAGGAAACCGATCAATGCCCGCGCCCCGCCGGTTTCGGCCCGATAGATCAACTGCCGGCCCTGGCGTTCAACGGTCACCAGCCCTGCCCGCTCAAGCTCTTTCAGATGAGCTGAGAGCGTCGAGGGCACGACCCCCAGACAGACCGCGATCGCACCCGCGGCCAGCCCGTCGGGCTCCGCGCGCATCAGCAGGCGGAACACGGCGAGGCGGGTCTCGTTGGCGAGCGCCTGAAACATCCGGGTGGCGGCAACGGCTTCCATGTTTCGACAATACCCGAAATAACGAATGATTCAACGACAGGCTGATGACGGTTCCATGAAATCCGGTTCGGCCGTCACCGGTCGATGGCGGCCAGGGTCACGAACCAGTGCGGCGTGCCCGTCACCGGCACCGGTCGGCCCAGCGGGTCGGCGGGAAACAGGCTCATCGCCACCCGGTCGCGGACATTGCCGCCGATGGCGGCAATGGTGCCCGGCGCCACCCGCACCACCAGATCGCAATGCATGCCGCGGGGCCGGGTGTCCCAGCCGCTCTGCCGGGCGGCGATCACCTCGGCGGCGCGATCCTCCCAGCGGTCGAGTTCGGGCGCGCCATCGCTGCGGCCGCGATCGGCGCACAGCAGATCACCGGGCCGCAGGGCGGTGGCCATGGGTTCCGCCGGCACGAAGCGGGCGGTCGGGTCGTCGGGCGTGCGGATCGCCCGGAAGATCACATGGTCGACATAATCCAGATGCCGCGAGGCCGGCGGCAGATCGGCCGGCGACACCCCGGCGGCACAGGCGACATAGGAAATGAACGCCGCCGACCACGGCGACAGTTCGGGCACGTCGGATGCCCCCATCTTCAGGCCGTGATCATCCGCCGCCGCGCGCCAGTAGAGCTGCAGCCGGGCGCGCACCCGGCTGTCGGTCTCGTCAAGCCCGGCCGGATTGAGCGACGGTGCGCCGCCGCGGAAATCGACCACCGGCTGGCCGAAGGCCCGCCATTCGGCCTCGGCCGCCGCCACCATCGCCGGCACCATGGCGCCGGCCGGCGGCTGAGGCGCGCAGGCTAGCGGCGCCGCGCGCGGCGCATCGGCGCCCGGCATGCCACCGGCGCAGGCCGACAGCAGCAGCGCCGCCGCCAGGGTCGCGGCGGCGCCCCGGCCCACCCGCCGCCACGGCTGTTCGGGCTCGGCAGTCATCATCGCCATCCGCCCGGTCAGCCGCGCATCTCGATCGGGAACGGCATGCGGCCGTTATAGGAAATCATCTCGCGGATCTCGTCGATCTCCTGATTGGTCACCGCCAGACAGCCCAGGGTCCAGCTACGGTCGCCGCGGGCATGGATCGATGTCCAGGGCGTATCGCCGGTGCCGTGCAGACCGATGGCGCCGCCAAGCGGCACCTGCTGCCCCAACTGCCGGGCACGCTCGCGATCCTCGGCATTGGGATAGTCGATCGGGATGAACCAGCGGAAGCCATCACCCGACGGCCGGCCCGGCGGCATCATGTGATATCGGCCCTCAGGGGTCAGCGCATCGCCCTCGCGGCGCTTGGGCCCGGCACCGCCACGGCCGATCGCCACCGAATAGCGCGCCACCTCGTGTTCGCCGCCATAGAAGACCAGCGTGCGCTCCAGCTTGAACAGCACCGCCCGATCGGCGAAATACGGCCCCGCCACGACCTCGGGCGTCGCCGCCACGTCAGGTACCGGCTCAGGGGCCGGCGGCATCACCGCCACCGGCCCCGGCCGGAAGCGCGGCTGGCAGCCGGCAAGCAGGGTCGTTGCTGCCGCCACCCCGCCCAGTCCGATGCGCAGCAGGCCCCGCCGGGACGGGTGGCGTGGTGCTGCGGGATCACGAGGCGGGGTATCGTCAGGCGCCATGGACTGCTCCGTTGTGGCAGAAAGCCGGCCCGTCCGGCGCCATATCGCGACGCAACCACCGGGCCGCCCACAGGATGAGGGCGCGGCACCGCACACGGCAAGTGTTTCCGTGTTGCGCCGCGCCGAATGGCACCCCCCCGCACCGGCGGTCAGTTGGAACGGTCTACCGGCCCGCGGACAGGCTGTTGATGATGTCGCCGGCGACCGTCGGCTCCGTCTTCAGATCCTCTTCCGACACATTTTCACCCGCCGCCGCCCGGCAGATGAACCGGATATCCGGCAGATAGACACTCATGCAGCGCTGCAGGGGCTCGTCGAAGGGCTGTTCGGCATCGCGCAGCGCCGCGATCCGCAAGGGCAGCAGCCGGGGCGGATATTTGGCCCGGGCCTCGCCTTCGGCGATCCGGTCCAGCGCCGCCTGAGGCCGGCGCTCGATCAGATCCAGACGGGCCAGGGATTCGAACGGCATCAACCCCGCCTGAGGCATCGCCACCGCCCGTTCATAGGCCTGGCGCGCCGCACGGTTGTTGCCGGTGGCGACATGGGCCTGCCCGGCGATGGTCAGCAGGAACGGATCACGCACCCGGTCGATGCGCCCCAGAGCCTTCAGGAAGCCACGATAATCGACATCGGCATCCGCATCCGATGCGCCCGACAGGCTGGGCATCAACCCGAAGGCACGGGTGTAGAGTCTCATCTCGCGCTGGATGTCCTTGCGCGCCAGAAGCCGGGCCAGCGGATCGGGCCGTTTATCCTCGGTCTTCTTTGTCAGCAGGGCGCGCGCGCCACCCGATGCGGCCGCGTCCCCCCGCAGGGATGCCAGCCGCTGTGAATAGTCCACAGCCAGCTCCCTGCGCGCCTCGATCGGCGGATGATCATCGGTGAAGAAAAGGAACACCGACTTGCCGACCGACATGGCGATGTCGCCGAACATGTCGGTCGTCGCCGCCTTGTCGACCGCCCCGACCTCTGCCATCTCGGTGCCGCTCTGGCGGATCTGGGCCGCCGCGGCATCAGCCGCGGCCGCTTCCAGATCCTGTTTTTCAACCGCGAGCCCTGAGAGCATGGCCACCATGTCGCCGGCATGCGGGCCGCCCGGCGGCAGGGCCGCCAGAAGATCCTGCGCCAGCAGATCGGCCTGCAATTCCTCGGCCTGATTCCAGGTGCTGCCGATCACCCGGTCGACATACTGGCGATAGATGCCCGACGGCCGCCGCAGGCGCTTTTCATCCGCCTCGACAGATCGTCCATCGCGCGCGGATGACTGCCGCTGACCCACCATCGAACCCGCGACGGCCTCGGCCCGGCCACCACCGACGAAGGCCGCCATGTCACCAAGCGTCGTCAGGCTGGCGACGGTGCGGTCGCGGTTCGAGTCGCCGTCATTATGCGACAGCAGGATATGGCCCAGTTCATGCGCCAGCATGGCGGTGACGATGGGATCCGTGGCACGCGCCTGATCGAGCAGCAGCCCCATCGGCACCACCAGCCGCCGGCCGGGCATGGCTGAGGGCTCGCTGTTGGTGCTGGCACTCAACACCACCTCGACCGCCGGCCGATGCTCCGCGGGCCAGCCCTGCAAGAGCAGATCGACCCGGTCCTGAAGATAGGTCTGCACGTCGGGAAAACTGGTCGCCGCCTCGACATCCAGCGTGCCCTGCACGCGTCGGCTGCGCTGGCCTGGACCATAGAGCGAGGTATAGGAAATCTGGTCAGGGGTCGGCGCATAGGCGAAATCGAGCGGCTGAGCCGCAGTCGCCCGCGGCATCAGCGCGGTGACCTCGTCGCTGTCGATATAGCGGCCGTCGAAGCGGGCGAGCGACGGCTCGCCGGTCACCATCGCGCGGACATCGGACATCGCGCCACCGACAGCCTTCTTGACCTCCTCCGTGCACCCGGCCAGCAGCCAGCAGGCGGCGGCCAGGGCGGTGATCCGGCAGGCAATGCGTGGCGCCATCATCCCGCACCTCCCGCATTGCACAGGCCCAGCCCCTGGCTGCCGGTCGACCGTTGCGGCCCGCTGCCATCCATCTGCCGGACGTTCTGCGACAATTGAACGTCGGCGCGCGGGATCTCCAGGTAATTCCGTCCGTCGGGGGAGACGGTGACATAGTCATCATCCACCTTGATGATGAACAGATCGATCGACGCGGCCAGCAGATCCTCGCGGGTGATGCGTTCGCTGTCGGTGGTGCCGGCGACGCGCACCGTCGTGGTCGGCGCCAGCACATCGGTGATCCGCATCGGATCGGCGCATTGCCGGCTTGCCATCGCCGGCATCTGCGGCAGCAGTGCGGCCACGATCGTGGCTGCAAGAGTGACTGACTTGATCATCACGGGCCTCCCCTCCCTGTTTCAGATCTCGATCGTGTTCAGACCCCGATCTTTCCGGTACCACTCCTGCCATCCGACCGGGTCACGCGTCCTCCGGATCGGGTCTGGTGAGCTGGTGCCATTCCCGGCGGATGAAATAGCCTGCGGTCAGTCCGCTGACCGAGACGACGCCGATCCAGTTGAGCGGTGCCTCGCGGCAGACCGCCATCAGCAGCCAGACCGACAGGGCAGCCAGCCCGGCCATGACCACCCAGGCCAGACTGTGCTTGATCATCCGCATCGCCAGCGTGTCGCCCGCCCGGCGGCCACGATAGATCCGGAAGCCGAAATACAACGACAGGCAGCCCAGCAGCACCTCATAGCCGCGACCCGGGATGGCGCAGACATCGGTGGCCGTGGCCGGCCAGCGCCATTCCGGCTTCAGCACCCGCAGATAGCGCGCACCGTCATCGATCAGGCTGCGCAGGGCGGCCGCGTGGACATACACCCCCGGCATTGCGACCATGTCATCGATCGCATGCAGATCGGCCGAAGCGGTGGCCCGGCCGATCATCACCACCCGGTCCTCGATCATCCGCCGGAGGTCGCCGGTCACGTCGGGCGTGGCGCCGCCGAAGGCCGTGAACGCCACCAGATCGCCCAGCCGGATGCCGGGAATGCCGGGGCAGAGCAATTGCCGGGCGGGATCGGACGGCTCGACCACCCGCGGCGGAATCCGGGGCCTGCCCGCCATCCGGCTGGCTGGCGTGAACAGCGTATCGACCGTCCGATAGCCCGCGACGGCCTTGTCGATCCATGTCATCGGCCAGGCCGGCGGCGCCGGCGTCCGACGCGGCCCCCAGTCCGGTGTCACCGCATCCGCCGCGATGGCGATCGCGTCGCGGATCTCCATCGGCACGCCCCGCCCATGACGGGCGCCACGCCGCGCGAGGGCGGCATAGGCGCCGCTGTCAGGGTGGGGGTCCGCACCGTCGGCAGCTTGAACAGGCTGCCGAGAGCCGTGTGTGCGGTCCTCTTCCCGCCCGCCCCGCCGTGATAGCGCCGCACCAGCCGGTAATCGACCGGCAGGCTCGACGATGGCAGGGCAACGCAGGCACCCGATGCCGGATCGGACCGTCTGCCGACGGTCTGGATGGTGGCGCTCTGGTCCATATACAGCGGCCAGGTCACCTGGATCGGCGCCGCCCGGCCGGGATCGTCCCAGCCCATGGCCCCAACCACCTGCCGCCGGCAATCGGTGCGTGCTGAGGCGCGTGTCAGCGCGCCGCAGCGATGATGGACATAGCCCCAGGCGGCCGGCCCCAGATCATGCAGACCCAAGGGCGCACGGTCCCAGATGCTATGCCCCGTATCCTGGACCGGCTGGCCGCAGGGGCGATCCAGCAGCGGTTCCGCCGGCGGGCCCCAGCAACCGCCGCCGGCCGTGGCGGCGCCGGCGGCGCTGCGCCTCAACGGCAGGCCCGGACCATCGGGAAAGCTGATCGGCACCGCCGGAACGCCGATCCGGCCCGGCCCGGTGATGGTCGAGGCACCGGTGGGGCCGATGACATCGGCGCCCCGGAACAGATCGACGATCGCGGCCGAGGGCAGGGCCTGTTCGCTCCGCTCCCCGACCACCGGACAGCCGACCGAGACCGGGATCGGATAGACCACCTCACCAGCCGATGCCGGCGGACACAGCCGCGCCGCCGTATCGGCGAAGCGCCGCATCGCCGAGCTGACCCGGCCATACGGCAGGCGGGCGAAGCGCGCCTCCATGTCGACGGTGAAATAGGCATCGATGAAGATCGCGCGCGGCCGGAAGCCTGCCAGACCAGTCAGCAACACCGTCCATTCGTCATAGGTCAGCGGCCAGGAGGTCGGCCAGCCATCCACGTTCAGCCGCACGCCATCAGGGTCGGCATCGACGGCGATGACAACCACGTCCTTCTGACCGATGATCCGGGAACCCGTTCCGTCCGGCCGTGGCACCGTCATGAAGGGGCGCGCGACCCGCAGCACCAGATCCTGCGACCGCTGCGCGCTCGCCGCCTTCAGCCCGACCGGATCGTCCAGGCCGGCCAGGGTCATCAGCATCACGGCCAGAAACAGCCCCAGCGGCAGCATATAGCTCCAGCGGCGGCCATGCCTGCGCGGCCGCCGGATCGCCGAAGCTGCCTGGTCTGTATGGGGTTGGCGGCACATGGCACGTGTATTCCCTGTCGTCACCCACTACTGAGACGATAGATCAATCATCCGGCACATGACAACAGTGTCCACTTCGGAACGTTATGATGATGCAACATGTATCGCCACCCCGCCCTGCCCGGCGCCACCCCGCGCACCAGCCGGTCGATGCACCGACAATCGACCGGCTGGTCGGGCATTTCTACGACGCAGCGCGCGAGGATGCGCTGCTCGGTCCGGTGTTCCGGCGGGTCGACGAGGCGGATTGGCCGGCGCATATCGCGCGTGTGGCCGCCTTCTGGCGCTCAGTTCTGCTGCATGATGGCACCTATAAGGGCAACCCTATGCGCACGCATGCCGAGATGCCCGAACTGACGGCCGCCCATTTCGATCGCTGGCTGGCGATGTGGCGCACAGCCGCCGTGCGCAGTTGCCCGCCGGTTGCCGCCATGCTGGTGATCGACAAGGCCGAGCGGATGGCGGCGGCGCTGATCGCGGCCCACCCCACGGCCAGCCGTTCGGACAGCGCCCGTCCGGACAGCGCCACGCTATCAGGTGGCGAGGCCCCGGACGGCACAACCGCATGACGACACACTGGCTGAAAAAAATGCTGTCAGGACCGATAGTTCGGCCGCCGCCGACACGATAGGGGGTTGGCAAGCCGCGACATTTTCGCACACACTCACCACGCATCCAGTTGCACGCCGGACCGGACGCTTCGTCCCGCCCGCCGTGCCGATACCGGAGATCGCCGATATGTCCGCCCTGATCGCCGCCGCCTCGACCGTTCGCACCACCACTGCCACCGTGACCGCCGCGACCCGCATCGCCGCCGGCACCACCCTGGCCGTCGTGACCGTGACGACCGTGCAGGCCGCCCGCCATCAGGGCCGCTATCGCAATTGGCAGACCGACGACCGGTTCAATCAGAACTGGTTTGGCGGCTGGCAGGCCGACCACGCCGACGGTGGCTCGATTTCGCGCCGCCAGGCCGACCTCGACGGTCGCAGCGGCAAAGGCGACAAGGCCGAGGCCGCTGGTAAGCGCCCGGGTGGTGCCGCGATGCACCGACACCGCGCCGCCACCCCGACCGCCACGGCCGGCGCCGTCCCGCCGCCGCGGTCCGTCCGTCTCGACGCCATACCCCTCGCCGCCTGATCGGCGGGGCCGGTTCAGCGCCCCACCTCCGACCGTCATCACAGACCGCCATCGACCCGGCATTCGCCGCGGGCCGCTGGTTCCTGCATCCGTTGAACGGCCTTTGACTGCCGCTTCACCGGACATAGGGGACCGGCCACGGATGGTGCGCACGAGGCCAGCCGGCCGATCCTTGGCATGCCCGCCAGATCGGCTGACGCCACCCGCCGTGCCGCACCGCATCCCGGCCCCGCAGATGCCCGCCGGTCGACGCCAATAACCGGAGTGTTCTGGTCATGTCACGTCGTCGCCTGCCGCCCCTGGGTGCCCTTCACGCCTTCGAGGCCGCCGCCCGCCATCAGAGTTTCGCCCGCGCCGCCGAGGAATTGCACCTCACTGACGGCGCGATCAGCCACCGCATCCGGGATCTGGAAGACCGGCTGGGGGTGAGGCTGTTCCGCCGGCTGCACCGCAAGGTGGTGCTGACCGAGCATGGCCGGCGGCTGTTCGCCACATCGCGTGAGATGTTCGACCTGCTGGCCCGGGGTCTGGGCGAGTTGGAGGGCGTGCCGTCGGAACCGGTGCGGATCGCCGTGCCCGCGGTTTTCGCCACCCGCTGGCTGCTGCCCCGCCTGGACGAACTGGAAGCCGCGGTGCCGGGCATCGAGCCGCATCTGATGATGGAAGGCGCCGGCGGCCCCGACAGCGATGCCGTGCCGCCCGACCTGATCGTGCGGATCGGCGCCCGGCCACGCGGGGTCGACGGGGTCGACCGGCTGGCCGGTGACATGCTGGTGCCGGTGGCCGCCCCGGTCTATCTGGCCCGGGTGGGCCGGCCTGCGGCCCCTGAGGCCCTGACCCGCTATCGGCTGCTGCGCGGCCCGGAAGATGCCTGGACAAGCTGGTTCCGCAGCGCCGGCATCGCCCGCGCCACGCCGCCGCGCGGGCCGGTGCTGGGCGATCACGACCACCTGCTGGGCGCCGCCATTGCCGGCCACGGCGTGGCGCTTGCCCCGACCCGGCTGGTTGCCGCCGATATCGCCGCCGGCCGGCTGGCGCGGCTATTCGCCACCGCCGTGCCCTGGCCCGATGCCTATTGGCTGATCCGGGGCGAGGCGGCGGCCGACCGGCCGGATATCGACCGGGTCGCCGCCTGGCTTGGCATGGCGATGGCCGAGGTCGACAGCGGCCTTGTCACCCGGACACCGCCGATGATCGCGAGCGGCGACTTGCACCGCATACCGGAGCGGCCTACCGTCGATTGATCCAACTGTTGCAGCCGCCGCCAGAGAGGTGCCCGATGACCGGTCATGATCATGACCATGATGATCACCATCACGACCATGGCCACGACCACAGCCATGACCACGGCCATGTGCATGGAGACGCCCACACCGCGCCGCCCTCGCCGATGGCGGCGCGGGTGAAGGCGATCGAGGCGCTGGCGGTGGCCAAGGGGCTGGTCGATCCGGCGACGCTGGATCTGATCATCGACACCTACGAGACCAGGGTCGGTCCGCGCAACGGCGCCCGCGTCGTCGCCCGCGCCTGGACCGACCCGGCCTACAAGGCGCGGCTGCTGGCCGATGCCACCGCCGCCATCGCCGAGCTTGGCTATACCGGCCGCCAGGGCGAGGATATGGTGGCGCTGGAGAACACAGGCCAGGTGCACAACATGGTCGTGTGCACGCTGTGCTCCTGCTATCCGTGGACGGTGCTGGGGCTGCCGCCGGTCTGGTACAAATCGGCACCCTATCGCTCGCGCGCCGTTCTGGACCCGCGCGGGGTGCTGGCCGAATTCGGCTGCACGCTCGGCGACGACGTCGAGGTCAGGGTCTGGGACAGCACGGCGGAGCTGCGCTATCTGGTGCTGCCGGAACGCCCCGCCGGCACCGATGACTGGACCGAGGATCAACTGGCCGGCATCGTCACCCGCGACGCGATGATCGGGGTGTCGCGGATCGCGCCACAGGCGGGCGCGCCGGCCATGGCGGAGGGTTGATGCCATGAACGGTGCACAGGATCTGGGCGGCATGATGGGCTTCGGCCCGATCGGCATCGAAGCCGACGAGCCGATGTTTCACGCAGCCTGGGAAGCCCGGGCGCTGGCGGTGACGCTGGCGGTGGGCTTCCTGGGCCGCTGGTCGATCGACGAGGCCCGCCATGCCCGGGAAAGCCTGCCGCCGCCGGTCTATCTGACCAGCAGCTATTACGAGATCTGGACCCGCGGGCTGGAAACGCTGATACGCCGCCACGGGCTGGCAACCAGCGCTGAACTTGAAACGGGGCAGCCGGATCCGGCAGCACCGGCCCTGCCCGCCGACCTGAAGCCGGCCCCCGGACCTGATGCCGCCGCCGCGATTCTGGCGCGCGGTTCCTCGGCGCGACGCGCCGATGCCCGCCCGCCCCGCTTCACGATCGGCGACCGGGTGCGGGTGCGCGACATCAACACTCCGGCCCATACCCGGGCACCGCGCTATGTCCGTGGCCGGGTTGGCGAAATCGTCCGGCTGCATGGCGGTTTCGTCTTCCCCGATACCGGCGCCTCGGGTGCCGGCGAGCAGCCCCAGGCCTGCTATGCCGTGCGCTTCGCGGCCCGCGACCTGTGGGGCGAAACGGCGCATCCCAGGGATTGCGTCCATGCCGATCTCTGGGATGATCATCTGGAGCCGGCCGCATGACCAGCACCACCACGCCCGGCCCGTCCGGCCGGACAATGCCGCGCCCGATCACCGTCGTGCCCGCCGGCGCCGCCCTTCCAACTGAACCCGGCACCCCCGACAATACCGCCCATAGCGCCCCCTGCCCGCCCCCGGCCGCGCTGACCGGTCCGGAGCATCAACCCCCCGCCGCCCGCCGGCCGATCCTGATGGGCCAGCCCGCCGATGCCGACGGTCCGGTGTTCCGCGAACCCTGGGAAGCGCAGGCCTTCGCGCTGGCCGTGGCGCTGAATCAGGCGGGTTTGTTCACCTGGAGCGAATGGGCCGCGACCATTTCGGCCCGCATCGTCACCGCCCAGCTTGGCGGCGACCCGGATACCGGCGCCACCTATTACCATCACTGGCTGGCGGCGCTGGAAGATATCGGCCGCGCGAAGGGTCTGTGAGCGCCTGAAACGACGGTCGCAACGGCCAGAGGGGGTTGATGGTATCAACCCCCATCCAGCCGGTAACCGACGCCGGGTTCGTTGATGATCAGCCGCGGATCGGACGGGTCGTCACCCAGTTTCTGGCGCAGATGACCGACATAGATCCTGAGGTAATGGGTATCGGCCTCATGCGCCGGCCCCCACACCGCGCGCAACAACTGGCCATGGGTCATCATCCGGCCGCGATTGCGTGCCAGCGTGCACAGCAGATCGTATTCGCGGCGGCTGAGCTTCACCGGCTGGCCATCCAGCGTCACCAGATGGGCCGGCTGATCGATGGTGATCCGGCCGATCCGGATCAGCGGTTCGGCTTCGGCCTGCGGGCCGTCGCCGATCCGCTGTGTTCCCGACTGGCCGCGCGCGCGCAGGGCGGCGCGGATCCGGGCGGTCAACTCGGCAATGCCGAATGGCTTGGTGACGTAATCATCGGCGCCACGATCCAGCGCCGCCACTTTCTCCGCCTCGTCGGCACGCACCGACAGCACCAGGATCGGCACCGCCGACCAGTCGCGGATCGCGGTGATCACGCTCAACCCGTCGGCATCAGGCAGGCCCAGATCCAGCACCACCAGCGCCGGCGATTGCAGGGCCGCCGCCTCGATCGCCGCTTGCGCGGTCGCGGCCTCGATCACCGTAAAGCCGCCGGCGCCCAGCGCGATGGTCAGGAAGCGCCGGATCTGCGGCTCGTCGTCGACGACCAGGATACGGGGGCCGGTCATGTGGTCGTCTCCGGATCTGCGCCATCGGGGTGATCGCCGGCTTCGCCCTCGCCCTTGTCCTCGCCCTCGTCAGGCGGCGGCGCGGGCGGCGCCGGCGCCGGCAGGCGGATGGTGATCGCGGTCCCCCGACCATCGGCGGTTGCGGGGCCGGCGGTGATCCGGCCGCCATGCGCCTCGACAAAGCCACGGCAGATCGCCAGCCCCAGCCCGGTTCCGGCCGGCTGGGCATCGCCCGCCCGCACCCGGTGGAACATGTCGAACACCGCCTCGCGATCGGCCGGCGGAATGCCCGGCCCGTCATCCTCGACTCTGATTTCGATCGGCCTGATGTCGATCGGCCTGATGTCGGCCCGCCCGATGTCGACCGGCGCGCCGCCGGCGGCCGCAACGAGCCCGGCCCGGATTGTGATCGCCCCGTCCGGCCCGCCATATTTGATCGCATTGTCGACCAGATTGACCAGCACCTGTTCGATCAGCGCGCCGTCGACATGCAGCAGCGGCAGATCGGGGGCGATCCGGGCCTCCAGCCGCCGCGCATCAGGCAGCCGACGCAGCCGCTGGCGCACCCGACCGACCAGATCGGCCAGATCCACCCAGTCGCGGCGCGGTTCCAGCGCACCATGGCCCAGCCGCGTCATGTCCAGCAGGTTCTGGACATAGGCATCCAGGCGGCGGGCCTCGTCATGCACGGTATCGGCCAGGTCGCCACGCTCGGCCGGGGTCAGGGCGCTGCCCAGCGTCTTCAGGCTGGATGCGGCACCGATGATCGACACCAGCGGCGTGCGCAGATCATGGCTGATCGACGACAGCAGCGCCGCGCGCAGGGCGTCGGTTTCGCCCTTCAGCTTCTCGGCCTCGATATCCGCCGCCAGATTGGTGCGGTCCACCGCCAGCGCCGCCTGATCCACCACCGCCTCCAGCAACTGGCGCTGATCGGGGCGCAGCGATCGTGGCCGCTGGCCACCGCTGAACGACACCCCCACCAGCCCCACGGGCCCGCGGGCCGCCTGCATCGGCACGAACAGCCAGTCGGATGCCGGCAGCGTGTCCGACGACCAGCCCGCCGGCCGGCCATGGCGCCAGGCCCATTCGGCGGCGGCACGGTTGGCCGAGGTCAACCGGTCTTCAGGCGGAAAGCCCGCGCCAATGCGCAAGCCGCCCTCGGCCTCCGCGTCGGGCAGCAGCAGCACCGCATCGCATTGCAGGGTGCGGGCGACATGCGACACCACCGCCCAGGCGACATCGTCGATATTGGCCGCGCCGGCGGCCTTGCGGGCGAAGTCGTACAGATTGCCCACCCGCCGCGCGGCCTGCCCCTCGGCCTGCACCCGCTCGCGCAGCCGCCCGGCCAGATTGCCGGTCAGGGTGGCCGCGATCAGGAAGAACACGATGGTCAGGATGTCCTCGGTGCGCGACATCGCCAGCGTGTGATAAGGGGCGGTGAAGAAGAAGTTATAGGCCACGAAACTGGCGATGCTGGCCGCAATCGACGGCCACAACCCGCCCCGGATCGCCACCACCAGCACCGCGATCAGGAACACCAGCGACAGATTGGGCAGGGGCAGCACGGTCTCGACCAGCGCCGCCACCGCCACCGCGCCGCCGACCGCCATACCCACCAGCCCCAGCTCCTGCGGCCCGAAGCTGGCGGGTGGTGCCGTTGCCTGCAGCCGGTCGTCACGGTCATCGCCGGCATCCGGGCCGGGGCCGGCCGCGATCACCGTCAGATCGAACCCGGCGGCCCGCCGCAGCAGGGCAGCACCCAGCCCGCCGCCGTGCAACCATTGCCGGACCCGCCGGCCGATCCCCGACCGGCCCGCCGCCCGCCCGACCAGGATGCGCGAGACATTGCGGTCGCGCGCCAGCGCCAGCAGATCCTCGACCATGCGCCGGCTGTGGGCCGGGCGCGGCAGCACCGCCACCTCGGCGCCCAGCCGCTCGGCAAGCCGCAGCGCGCGATTGGCGCGGTCGCGCGCGGCGTCGTCGGTGTCCTCGCCATGGGCGTGGCTGGTTTCCACATGGACCGCGATCCACGGCATGCGCGAGCGGTCGGCCATGCGGCGGGCGGCGCGCACCACGCTCTCAGCCTCGGCCCCCGGGCCCACGCAGACCATCAACCGCTCGCGCGCCGGCCATGGCCCCGGCACGGCATGGGCGCGCATATAGCGGATCATCTCGTCATCGACCCGCTCGGCCGCCGCGCGCAGCGCCAGTTCACGCAGGGCGGTGAGATTGCCCCGGCTGAAGAAATGCGCCACCGCCCGGCGCGCCTGATCGCCCAGATAGACCTTGCCGTCGCGCAGCCGCCGGATCAGGTCATCAGGCGGCAGGTCGATCAACTCGATCTCATCGGCCATGGCCAGCACGTCATCGGGCAGGGTCTCGCGCACCCGGATGCGGGTGATGCGCTGGACGATGTCGTTCAGGCTGTCGAGATGCTGGATGTTCAGGGTGGTCAGCACGTCGATGCCGGCATCGATCAGTTCGCGGACATCCTGATAGCGCTTCTCGTGGCGTGATCCGGGGATGTTGGTGTGGGCGAATTCGTCGACCAGCGCCAGGGCCGGGCGCCGCGCCAGCACCGCATCCAGATCCATTTCGCTGAACGGCCGGCCGCGATGGCTGATCATCCGTCGCGGCACCACCTCCAGCCCGCGCACCAGCGCCTCGGTCTCGGCCCGGCCATGACCCTCGACCACCGCCACCACCACGTCCACGCCCTCGCCCCGGCGGCGCTGCGCCTCCTCCAGCATCGCATAGGTCTTGCCCACGCCGGGGGCGGCGCCCAGAAACACCTTCAGCCGGCCGCGACGTGCGCGGCCGGCTTCATCGATCAAGGCATCGGGGGCCGGGCGGGCGGCCTCGGGATCGTGGCTCATGGTGCCGAGCGTGCCTTGGCTGGCGATGCCGCGTCCAGCGCCATGTTCAGGGCCAGAACGTTCACCCGCGCCTCGCCCAGCACGCCCAGGACCGGCGGCGTCACATGGGCCTCGACCAGCCGGGCGACCACGGCCGGTTCCAGCCCGCGGGCGGCGGCCACCCGCGCCACCTGCATCCGCGCCGCCGCAAGCGAGATGTCGGGATCGAGCCCCGAGCCCGATGCGGTGACCAGATCGGCGGGCAGCCCGGCGGCCGGTGCCGCGCCGCCATCCTGGCGCAGCGCCCGCACCCGCGCCGCGACGTCGTCGGCCAGCACGGCCGAGCTCGGCCCGAGATTGGAGGCGCCGCCAGGCAGCGCGCCATAATCGGTAGCCGATGGCCGGCCATGGATATAGCCCGGCCCGGTAAAGCGCTGCCCGACCAGCGCCGCGCCGATCACCCGGCCCTGATCGTCGACGACCGGCCGGCCACCGGCGGCATCGGGTGCCACCACGGCCGCAACCCCGGTCATCGCCAGCGGATAGGCGAGGCCCAGCAGCCCCGAGAACACCAGCAGCGGCACCGCCGCGCGGCGGATGCTACGGATCATGGTCTTCATGTCCTTATCCCCTCAGACCAGCCCGAGGCCGGTTATGGCAAGATCGATCAGCTTGATGCCGATGAACGGCGCCACCAGCCCGCCCAGACCATAAATCAGCAGATTGCGCCGCAGCAGAGCCGCCGCCGATGCGGCGCGCGCCGCCACCCCGCGCAGCGCCAGCGGCACCAGCGCCAGGATCACCAGGGCATTGAAGATCACCGCCGACAGGATCGCGCTTTCAGGGCTTGCCAGATCCATGATGTCGAGCGCCCCCAGCGCCGGATAAACCCCTGCGAACAGCGCCGGCACGATGGCGAAATATTTGGCCACGTCATTGGCGATCGAAAACGTGGTGAGCGCGCCACGGCTGACCAGCAACTGCTTGCCCACCATCACCACCTCGATCAGCTTGGTCGGGTCGCTGTCGAGGTCGATCAGATTGGCGGC
Organism: Tistrella bauzanensis; assembly: GCF_014636235.1. Lineage (NCBI taxonomy): Bacteria > Pseudomonadati > Pseudomonadota > Alphaproteobacteria > Geminicoccales > Geminicoccaceae > Tistrella > Tistrella bauzanensis. Next base: position 36,346 of record NZ_BMDZ01000034.1, on the reverse strand, counting down.
CTCCTTGGCGGCGGCCGTGCCCTCGTTCATCGCCACGCCGACATCGGCCTGAGCCAGCGCCGGCGCGTCGTTGGTGCCGTCGCCGCACATGGCGACCATCCGGCCTTCGGCCTGCTCGGCGCGGATCAGTTCCAGCTTGCGTTCGGGGGTGGCCTCGGCCAGCACGTCGTCCACGCCCGCCTCGGCGGCGATCGCGGCCGCTGTGAGCGGGTTGTCGCCGGTCACCATCACCGTGCGGATGCCCATGCGGCGCAGTTCGGCAAAGCGCTCGCGGATGCCCGGCTTGATGATGTCCTTCAGGTGGATCACCCCCAGGGGCCGGTCACCATCGGTCACCACCAGCGGCGTGCCGCCGCCGCGCGCCACCTGATCCACCGCCTGGGCCAGCGCCGCCGGCGCGCCGCCCGGCACATGACGCAGAATCGCATCGGCAGCGCCTTTGCGGATCACCCGGCCATCGGCAAGGTCGACGCCCGATATGCGGGTCTGGGCCGAGAACGGCACCATGCGCGACACGCCCAAGGCGCGCCCCTCGCCATCGCGATCGGCCGCGAAGCCGAAGCGGCGCGTCGCCAGATCCAGGATCGAGCGGCCTTCCGGGGTCTCGTCGCCCAGGCTCGCCAGGGCCGCCGTCTCGGCCAGCGCCCTCTCCGACACGCCCGGCGCCGGCAGGAAGGCGTCGGCCATGCGGTTGCCGAAGGTGATGGTGCCGGTCTTGTCCAGCAGCAGCACGTCGACATCGCCCGCCGCTTCCACGGCGCGGCCCGACCGGGCGATCACGCCGGCGCGCACCAGCCGGTCCATGCCGGCAATGCCGATCGCCGACAGCAGAGCGCTGATCGTGGTCGGGATCAGCGTCACCAGCAGGGCGATCAGAAAGCCGACCGGGATCAGCGTGCCCGACCAGCTGGCAAAGGCTTCCAGCGCCACCACCACCAGCAGGAAGATCAGGGTCAGCGACACCAGCAGAATGGTCAGCGCGATCTCGTTCGGGGTCTTGCGCCGGCGCGCGCCCTCGACCAGACCGATCATCCGGTCAAGGAAGCTGTCGCCCGGCTGGCGGGTCACCCGCATCACGATCTGATCCGACACCACCCGGGTGCCACCGGTGACGGCCGACCGGTCGCCGCCGCTTTCGCGGATCACCGGCGCGCTTTCCCCGGTGATCGCGCTCTCGTCGATCGAGGCGATCCCGGCCACCACCTCACCATCGGCGGGCACCAGATCGCCCACCCGCACCAGCACCAGATCATCGACGCCAAGGTCACGTGATGAAACCTCGCGCCATTCATGGGTGCGGCCCGATGGCGGCACCGCCGGCCCGGTGAGCAGGCGGGCACGGGTTTCGGACTGGGTGGCGCGCAGGCTGTCGGCGCGCGCCCGGCCGCGGCCTTCGGCCAGGGCTTCGGCGATGTTGCCGAACAGCACCGTCGCCCACAGCCACAGGCAGATCTGGCCCAGCACCAGCCCGTGCGGCCCGCCGCGTCCGATCTCGATCGCGGCCAGGATGGTCGCCACCACCGAGACCGCGGCGGTGGTCAGCGTCACCGGGTTGGTCGCAAGGCTGCGGGGGTGGAATTTGGCGAAGGCCAGCGCCACGGCACGGCCCAGCAGCGCCGGGTCGGTCAGGCGGATATCTTCGGACGTCCTCATCGGCCCATCTTTCCGTTACGACAATCGCCCGGCGAGCATCGCCAGATGCTCGGCAACCGGACCCAGCGCCAGCGCCGGGAAATAGGTGAGCCCGCCGATGATCAGCACAACAGCGATCAGCAGGCCGATGAACAGCGGCCCATGGGTCGGCAGAGTGCCGGCACTGGCGGGCAGCCGCTTCTTGGCGGCCAGGCTGCCGGCAATCGCCAGCACCACCAGCACCGGCAGATAGCGGCCGATCATCATCGACACGCCGATGGCGATGGCATGAAAGGTCTGGGCGGCGCCGAAGCCCGCGAAGGCCGAGCCGTTATTGCCGGCGGCCGAGCCATAGGCATAGAGGATCTCCGACAGGCCATGCGGCCCCGTCTCCTGCACGGCGGCCGCGGCCACCGGCAGCACCGCGGTCAGGGCTGCCGGCACCAGCATCGCCACCGCCAGCCCGATCAGCGCCAGCATGGCCAGGGTCATCTCGCGGGCCTCGATCTTCTTGCCCAGATATTCAGGCGTGCGGCCCACCATCAGCCCGGCCGCGAAGACGGCGATCACCGCGAACAGGATCAGCCCGTACAAGCCGCTGCCGACACCGCCGAAGATCACCTCGCCCAGCAGCATGCCGAGCATGGCCACCATGCCGCCGAGCGGGGTGAAGCTGTCATGCATGGCATTGACCGAGCCGTTCGACGCCGCGGTGGTGGCAGCGGCCCAGATGCCGCTGTCGACCGCGCCGAAGCGGACCTCCTTGCCTTCCATGTTGCCCATCGCCGGGTCGACGCCGAGCGCCTGATGGATGGGGTTGCCGGCAAGCTCCGCCCAGGCGATCAGTCCCACCATCACCATGAACGGGATCAGCATCGCCAGAAACAGCGCCCGACCCTGGCGGGGATCGCCGATCAGCCGGCCGAAGGCCAGCGGCATCGCCGCCGGCAGCGCCAGGATCGCCACCATCTCGATCAGGTTCGACCAGATGGTCGGGTTTTCCAGCGGATGGGCGGAATTGACGCCATAGAAGCCGCCGCCATTGGTGCCGAGCTGCTTGATCGCCACCTGCGACGCGACGGGACCAAGCGGGATGGTCTGGGCGCCGCTATCCAGGCCGATGCTGTGCAGCACCCCCTGCATCACCTGCGGAACCCCCTGAAGCACCAGCAACACCGTCACGATCACCGCCAGCGGCAGCAGCAGCCGCAGGGTGATGCGGGTGAGGTCGGTGGTGAAGTCGCCAAGCGTCGTGGCCTCGGCGCGGGCAAAGCCCCGGGCCAGCGCCACCATCACCGCGATACCGGTTGCCGCCGACAGGAAGTTCTGGGTGCCGAGCCCCACCGCCTGGGCGAAGCCGGTCAGCTCCGCCTCGCCGGAATAGGCCTGCCAGTTGGTGTTGGTGACAAAGCTGATCGCGGTGTTGAACGCCACCGCCGGTGCCATCGGCCCGATGTCGAGCGGGTTCCAGGGCAGCAGATGCTGCAGCCTGAGCACCCCGTACAGCAGCAGGAAGCCCGCATAATTGAAGGCGATCACCGCCAGCGCATAGCCGAGCCAGCCGGTCTCGCGCCCCGGGCCCACGCCGGCCAGCCCGAGAATGCCGGCCTCGGCCGCGCCGATCAGCGGTATCCGCGCGGCCGCAGCCCGCGGCCCCGCCACCACCACCAGCCACCGGCCCAGAAGCACGGCAAGCCCGGTCACGATCGCCAGATAGATCGCGATCCGTGCCAGATCCATCGATGTCATGGATGAAAAACCTCATCTCCGGCGCCTCTCAGGGCGCCGCCAGGCGGTCGGGTCAGCGGTCGGGATGGACCAGAACCACCACCAGATACACCGCAAGTGCCGCCACGACCGCCCCGCCCAGCACCAGCCCGACCAGATCGACCATCGCCAGACCGGCCATCGCCAGACCGGCGCCCATGCTGGCGGCGGTCATAACCGCGCCAGCCCAAGCGCGGTCAGGGCCGCCAGCCCGAACAGCGCGGTTCCCAGCCCCAGCATCAGAATATCCATCATCTCCGCCACTCCGGTTCATCGGCGGGGGACGGCGGCAGCCATCCCCCGGATGACGAGCAGCATCCCGCAACCACCCGTAAAGCCGCGATGGCGATGGCGGCGGGCGGGCGTAAAGGCGGCGTCAAAGACCGGCTGACCAATCCGCGATAGCCGGTGCGGCAGGCGAGGCCTGTCGGAGTGCCAGATTTGATCCGGATCAATGTGCATATGCGCCGGCCCGCACAAGCTATTCGGCATTGCCGGATGTCCTGAAGAACAGGCGTGACGAACACGGCGCGCGCTATCGCCGCAAGCCGGACCACGCCCCGGAAGTCTCGACATCGTCGATGCGGTGCTGACCGCGGAGACCTCATCGACAAGGAAAGCCGCATGACCATGCATGCCGATGTCGAGATGTCGCGGCAGCCTCGCCCGGACTGGATCTGGCACATTGCCGTCATCGGCTTTGTCGCGGCCTGGTATGTGATCTACCGTCAATTGATCCCGTTTTCGGAGTGGGTCACCGCCCTGTTTCCGGTCGACCGGCATAGCCACACTGGCGACGCAATCGCCTTCTTCTTCTACGATGTGCCCAAGGTCATGATGTTGCTCACGCTCATCGTCTTCGCGATGGGCGTGGTGCGCAGCTGGTTTTCCCCGGAAAAGACCCGTGCTCTCTTGTCAGGCAAGCGTGAAGGGGTCGGCAATGTGCTGTCGGCCAGTCTGGGCGTCGTGACGCCCTTCTGCTCCTGTTCGGCTGTTCCGCTGTTCATCGGTTTCGTGTCGGCGGGCGTGCCGCTTGGCGTGACCTTTTCATTCCTGATCGCCGCGCCGATGGTGAACGAGGTGGCACTGGTGCTGCTCTTCGGTCTCGTAGGGTGGCAGGTGGCGGCGACCTATCTGGCGTTCGGGCTCGGGATTGCCATCGTGGCAGGCTTCATCATCGGCAAGCTCCGGCTGGAAGGCTGGCTTCAGGATTGGGTGCGCGACATACACTCGGGCGCCGATGCCCCCGTTGGTGTCGACGATGAACGCCTGACGATGGCAGGCCGCTATCGCCTCGGCATCGCGGCGGTGCGCGAAATTTTCGGCAAGGTCTGGATCTGGATCATCCTTGGCATCGGCATGGGCGCGCTGATCCACGGCTATGTGCCCGAGGATCTGATGGTGCGCATCATGGGGGCGGACGCCTGGTGGTCCGTCCCGGTGGCGGTGGCCATGGGGATCCCGATGTACACCAATGCCGCGGGCGTGATCCCCATCGTCGAGGCGCTATTGGGCAAGGGTGCCGCACTTGGCACTGTCCTCGCCTTCATGATGAGCGTCATTGCCCTCAGCCTGCCGGAGATGGTCATCCTCAAGCAGGTGCTGACCCTGCGCCTGATCGCCGTCTTCATCGGCGTTGTGGCAGGCGGCATTCTTGCCGTCGGCTTCCTCTTCAACCTCATCTTCTGACATCCACAAGGACACACCCATGAAGACCGTCAAAGTCTACGGTCCCGGCTGCAAGCGCTGTGACGCCACCGAAGCCATGGTCAAGGCGGCAGCAGCAAAGATCGGCATCGAGGTCGCTGTGGAAAAGATCACCGATGCAAAATCCATCGCCATGGCCGGCGTCATGTCCACGCCTGGCATCTCGGTTGACGGCAAGCTCGTCCATGCGGGCGGCCTGCCGGATGCCACCAGGCTCGAAGGCTGGCTCAGGGCGTGACCGGCACCCACTGACGCCTGCGGTCAGAGCCCGGAATAGCCGTTGGGCGCGGGCCAGGACCAGCCGTCCAGCACACCCGGCGCGGGGCGGAAGATCTCGACCTTGAGCGGGAAACAGGGCGCCGTGTCGCTGGAATGAGTGGCGCTGCAATCGCCGCCCGGACAGGCGGACAGCGCCGCCAGCAGATCGATTTCGGCGAACAGTTCCAGAAAATCCCCCGGCCGGACCGGGCTGGCCTTCATGAAATACTGATGGCTGTCGCGGGTGAAGCCGGTGCACATGAAGACGTTGAGCACATCGTGGACATGGGGCTCCGCCGCGCGCGGCGTCAGGCCGGTTGCCGCCGACAAGGCCCGGCACAGGTTCGAATGACAGCACTGGTGATAGTCGCCGCCAGACAGCAGGCGGTTGGTATAGGGATCGCAGCGGGTGCCGATCACGTCGTGGATGCCGCCGCCATCCTCGTCCCAGCCATACCAGCCGAGCGTGTCGTGACTGATCGTCGCCATCGGCCGGAGCGAGGGCAGCGAACTCCACAGCCGGTCGCCGGTGGTGACATGCGTTGCGTGCAGCGCCCGGGTCTTGCCGCTGAAGAAGCGCTCGGACAGGTCGTGGGCGTTCCAGAGATTGAGGTCGCCGACCTGCGGGCCATCGATGCTGACGATGCGGAAGACATGACCGCGGGGCACCCGGAAGGCCCGGCCATCGCGCGGCGGCACGATCAGCTCATCGATCTTGACCATGCCCGTGCGTGCGGCCTGAAGCGCCGCCATATCCGGGCGGGGCAAGGCGTCGCGCGGATAGACGATGACCGGCCTACGGTCTGAGCGGGCGGCCCCGGGGCCATCATCACGTCGATCGTCGGGGGTCATCACCAGGCTCCCTTCATCGTCATCGATCCGGGCCGCGATCGCCGGATGGTTGAGCGTAAGGGTAGCAGAGATGCCGGCCGATAGGCGAGGTCAGCCCGCGTCGATCGTCGCCGCCGGCACGGGGCGGTTGCGGCGCCAGTCGGTGGCGATCAGGCCGAACAGGCGGTGGTCGGTCCAGCGGCCGTTGATCAGCAGATATTCGCGGGCACGGCCTTCCGCCTCGAAGCCCAGCTTTTCCAGCAGACCGATGCTGCGGTGGTTTTCCGGCAGGCAGGCGGCTTCCAGCCGGTGCAGGCCCAGCGTGGTGAACACGAAATCGGCGGCACCGCCCAGCGCCTCGGTCATATAGCCCTGACGGGCATGCGGTTCGGCCAGCCAATAGCCGACATTGCACGACTGGACCACGCCATAGCGGATGTTGTTGAGCGTCAGCCCGCCGATCAATCCGTTCTGGGCCGAGGCGACATCGCGATCGCGGGCGAAGATGTGGAAGGCCAGCCCCACCCCGCGCCGGGCGATCATCCGATAATGGCCGACACGGCGGCGATAGCTGCTGCGGCTGAGCGGATCATTGCCCCAGGACGGTTCCCACCGCTCCAGAAAATCCCGCGACGTGCCGCGCACATCCGCCCAGGCCTGGTAATCGGCCAGGCGCGCCGGGCGCATGATCACGCGCGGGGTCACGATCCGCGGCCGGTCGCCGCCATCCATCGATGGAAAAGGCCACATCTCAGGTGGATCCGCCTCCACTGGTCCCCTGTCGCCCACCGGCTGGTCGATCAGGCATGCGCGCCCTTGCGGACACGATAGATAAACCGGTTGCCATCGCGACGCTGCAACAGCAAATCATGACCGCCGGTGTCGCAAAAGCCCGGAATGTCGATATAGGAGGCGGGATCCGTGGCGACGATCTCGACCACCGCACCGGCCCTGAGCGCATTCAGCGCCTTTTTCAACCGCAGCACCGGCCAGGGGCAGACCAGCCCCTCGGCGTCGATCACCTGGGCGATCTCTCCGCTGATATCCGTGTCGGAGGTCATCTCGTGGGTCATCTCCCGCCTGGCCATCTGCCGCCGGCCGTCGAACCGCCGGCTCTCGAACCGCCGGTCAGCTGAACCGCCGCAACAGATCCTGATAATCCTGCACCCGCGCGATCGGCCCCAGCGCCGCCAAGGTCGGCGCGCCGGCCCCCAGCAGCCGCGCCGCCAGCGCCGAGACCTGCGCCGGCGTCACCGCCTCAAGCTCCGCCACCGCCGCGCGCACCGACTGGGCCCGGCCATAGATGATCAGCGACTGGGCCAGACGCTCGGCCCGCGCGGTGGTGCTCTCAAGCCCCATCAGCAATCCGGCCTTCAACTGGGCGAACGACCGGCGCAGTTCCTCGTCGCCCACCCGCTCGGCCACCGACAGGGTTTCATCCACGATCACCGGCATCGCCTCGCCGATCTCGTCCTCAGCCGCCGCGACATAGATGCCGAACAGGCCATGATCCTCGAACGGGCTCGCGAAGGCATAGACGTTGTAGCACAGGCCCCGCTTCTCGCGGACCTCCTGGAACAGCCGCGACGACATGCCCCCGCCAAGCAGGGTCGCCAGCATCTGGGATGCATGATAATCGTCGTGATTATAGCCGATGCCGGGGAAGCCCAGGGTCAGATGCACCTGCCCCAGATGATCCTTACGCCGCCGGTGATCGCCGCCGACATAGGCCGCCGGATCGGTCAGGCGCGGTTCCGACTGCGGCAGGGCATTGAAGAACCGGGTCGCCAGATCGACCAGCCGGTCGTGATCGACCTTGCCGGCCGCCGCCAGAACCATGCGATCGGCGGCATATTGCCGGCGCATATAGCCGGCGATCGCCTGACGCGGCATGGTGCGGACGATCTCCACCGGCCCCAGAATCGGCCGGCCCAGCCCCTGATCGGGATAGGCGGCGGCCTGGAAATGATCGAACACCACATCCTCGGGCATGTCATCGGCCGACAGGATCTCCTGCACCACCACCGAGCGTTCGCGTTCCAACTCGTCGGGGTCGAACACCGAATGCTGCAGGATATCGGCCAGCACATCGACGCCCAGCGCCAGATCATCGGCCATCAGCTTCAGGTAATAGACCGTCTGCTCGCGTGAGGTATAGGCGTTCATATAGCCACCCACCGCCTCGACCTCTTCGGCCAGGCCTTGGGCGGTGCGCCGGTCGGTGCCCTTGAAGGCCATGTGCTCCAGCAGATGCGAGACGCCGTTGATCTCGGCGGGCTCGTGCCGGGTTCCGGCATGCACCCACACCCCCACGGTCACCGTCTCGACATGGGACATGCTGTCGGTGGCGACACGCATGCCGTTGGGCAGGGTGGTGACGCGGATGCTGGAACCGTCGAGGCTCATGATGGGGTCTGGTGCTCCTGTGGTGATCGCTCGGATCGAAGAGGCCGCCGGCCGTCGGACATGGCGTCAGACATTGCGGCGGTGCGACATGATATGGGACTTCAGGCCCGAAACGTCAGCCTCCAGCGTCTCGAAACGCTCCGGCCGCTCCATCAGGTCTGCCATGCGTTCGGGCAGCGCCGGCCGGCGGCCGATCGCGCGTTCCACCGCATCGGGGAATTTGGCCGGATGGGCCGTCGACAGCACCACCACCGGCACGCCAGCAGGCTTGCGGTCGCGGCCAACCGCGACACCAACCGCCGTGTGCGGGTCCAGGATCTCGCCAGTTTCGCCAAACACGGTGCGGATGGTGCTGAGTGTGCGGGTGTCGTCGGCGGCGCCGGCATCGAACAGCGCCTGCGCCTCGGCCACCTCGGCCGGCGTCACCGGCAGCCGGCCGGTGGCGCGGAAGGTGGCGATCGCCGCGGCCGTGGCCTCGCCGTCACGCCCCTTCAGATCGAACAGCAGCCGTTCGAAATTGCTCGCCACCTGGATGTCCATCGACGGGCTGAGTGTCGGCCGCACCCCGGCGCTGGAATAATCGCCATCGCGGAAGAATCGCGCCAGGATGTCGTTCTCATTGGTGGCGACGATCAGCTTCGCCACCGGCAGGCCCATGCGGGCGGCGATATAGCCGGCATAGACATCGCCGAAATTGCCGGTCGGCACCGAGAAGGCGATCGGCCGGTCGGGCGCCCCCAGCGCCAGCCCGGCGTGAAAATAATAGACCACCTGGGCCGCGATCCGCGCCCAGTTGATCGAGTTGATCGCGGTCAGCCCCACGGTGTCGCGGAAGCCTTCGTCGCCGAAGGCCGCCTTCACCATGTCCTGGGCATCGTCGAACGTGCCCTGGATGGCGATGTTGTGGATGTTGGGCGACAGCACCGTGGTCATCTGCCGGCGCTGGACCTCGGATGTCCGGCCCAGCGGATGCAGGATGAACACGTCCAGCCGCGCCCGATCGCGGCAGGCCTCGATCGCAGCCGACCCGGTATCGCCCGAGGTGGCGCCCAGAATCACGCCGCGGCGATCGCTGCGGTCGAGCACATGATCGAACAGCCGGCCCAGCAATTGCAGGGCGAAATCCTTGAAGGCGAGTGTCGGGCCGTGGAACAGCTCCATCACCCATTCATCGGGTCCAAGCTGCTTCAGCGGCGCCACCGCGCGATGATCGAAACCGCGATAGGTGTCGTCGATCATCCGGTCCAGATCGGCGGCGGCGATGGTCGTGCCCACAAACAGCCGCATGATCCGCTTGGCGAGATCGGCATAGCTCAGACCGCGCCAGCGCCGCAGGGTGTCGGCATCGATCTGCGGCCAGGTCTCAGGCAGGTACAGGCCGCCATCGCGGCCCAGGCCGTCGAGCAGAACCTCACTGAAATCGAGCCGCGGCGCGCGGCCACGGGTGCTGATATAGTGCACGGACGACGATCCTTGCTTGCAGGGCGCCTCGCAGGCGGGGGTATCCGGTGGGACGTATCCGGTTGGGTAGGGGCTGCCACCACAGTATCGGCCCAGAGCCTAGCCGGGGTGGCGGCGGCGATCAATGCGCCTTGGCACCGGCGGATCAGGCGGCGGCCCCCCCCAGATAACGCTGGCGCAGATGGGCCAGGAAATCATCGGCGCCGAGTGGCGCGCCGGTGGCGCGCAGGATCAGCTCGTCAGCCGACCAGCGGCAGCCCTGGCTGTGGACATTGGCGCGCAGCCAGCCCAGCAGCCCGGCGAAATCGCCCCGTGACAGGTCGTCATCCAGGTCCGGCAACGCCCGGCGCGCCGCCTGGAACAACTGCGCCGCCGCCATCGCCCCCAGCGAATAGGTCGGGAAATAGCCGAAGGATCCCGTCGGCCAGTGGATATCCTGCATGCAGCCGTCACGGTCGGTATCGGGCACCACGCCCACCAGCCGGGCCATGCCCTCGGCCCAGGCGCCGGGCAGATCGGTCACCGCCAGATCGCCGGCGATCATCGCGCGCTCAAGCCGATAGCGCAGGATCACATGGCCGGGATAGGTCACCTCGTCGGCGGTCACCCGGATCAGCCCCGGCTTCACCCGCACCATCAGCGCATGCAGATTGTCCGCCCCATAGGCCGGATCGTCGGCATCGGCACCAAAGGCCAGACGTGCGCATTCGGCAAAAGCGGTCATGAACGGCCGGCTGCGGCTGGCCTGCATCTCGATCAGCAGCGACTGGCTTTCATGCAGGGTCATGCCGCGCGCCAGCCCCACCGGCTGGTCGCGCCAGGCTTTGGGCAGGCCATGTTCATAAAGCGCATGGCCGGTCTCGTGCAGCACCGCCATGGCGCTTTCGGCGAAATCGGCCTCGTCGTAACGGGTGGTGATACGCAGATCGTCGGGCACCCCGCCCGAGAACGGGTGATGGCTGACATCCAGCCGGCCGTGATCGAAGGGGAAGCCGGCCATGGTCATCAGCCGGATGCCCAGTGTGCGCTGCGCCGTCACCGGAAACGGCCCATGCGGCCGCACCGGCTGGGGCCGGGCCGCCTGTGCCGCCAGCGCCGCCTCGCGGATCACCGGCAATTCGGCCTCGAGCCGGGTGAAGATCCGGTCGATATCCTCAGGGTTGCGGCCCGGATCATAGGCATCCAGCAAGGCCGCATAGGGTGACAGGCCAAGGGCGGCCCCCTTGGCCGCCGCCACCTCGCGTGCCAGCGACAGCACATGGTCCAGCGCCGGCGCGAACCGGGCGAAGTCATTCGCGGCCCGGGCCTCACGCCAGATCATCTCGCAGGCCGACGACGCCTCGGCCTGCCGCACCACGAGATCGGCGGGTAGCGCCGTGGCATGGGCGTGCCGGCCGCGCATCTCGGCCAGATTGGCCCTCTGCCAGCCGATATGATCGGCCACATCGTCGGTATCGGGCGTGGTGTCGTCAAGCTCGGTCGCCGCATCGTCGAACAAGGCCGGCAGGTCGGGGGCGGTCAGCAGACCATGGCCGATCTCGGCCAGGGTCGCCATCTGCGCGGATCGCGCGGCGGCGCCACCCTTGGGCATGTTGACAGCCCAATCCCAGCCGAGCACGCCCTCGGCGCCCTCGATATGCGACAGGCGACGGAAGCGACGTTCGAGTTCGGCCATGGCGGACATGATCCGGTGTCCCTGATTGGAGGTGGGCCTGATTGGAGATGGGCCTGATGGAGATGGGAAGACGGCGGTGGGTCAGGCCGATGCCTGATGGTGGGCCATGGCCTTGGGATGCGGGCGGGGCACGCCGGTCTCAGGCCCGAATGCTGCATGCAGCGCGGTCACCACCAGCGAGGCCAGCACCAGAACCCCCATCGCCTGATGGGTGGCCGCCGTCCAGACCGGCACATGCAGCATGATCACCGCAGCCCCCATGCAGACCTGAAGCGCCACCAGCCCGACGGTGCGGTGCATATCGCGAGAGAAGCCCGGCGCGCGGCCGCGCATCGACCGCGCCCACAGGAACAGCGCCAGGATCGACAGCGCGGTGGTGCCGGCCAGCACCCGATGGGTGAAGTGCAGCGCCACCAACGGATCATCCAGCGGCGGGATCACCTCGCCATCGCAGAGCGGCCAGGTGGAACAGGCCAGCGAGGCGCCGTTCTTGGCCATCATCGCGCCGGATGCGATGGTGGAGAGCGCCAGTGCCGCCACCAGCAGCACCAGCAGCCGTGCCGCGCGCGGCACCGGCTCGGTCCAGACCAGCGCGCTCTGTGCCGGCCGGCCAGCGCTGACATACATGGCGATCAGCATCGCCAGCACCAGCTGGGCATTACCCAGATGGACCGCCACGCTCCAGGGCGAATTACGGTCCAGCACCGTCAGCCCGCCAAGCAGGCCCTGCACCAGCAGCAGCGCCAGGGCCGCGATGCCGAACAGGCCGGGGCGCAGGTTCTCTCGCCGCATCGTCAGCGCCCAGATCGCCAGCACCAGCACCAGCGGCCCCACGATCACGCCGGCGATGAAGCGATGCACCCATTCATACATTACCTGAAGATAGGTGTAGTCGACATTGGGGATCGTCGCGAGCTTGGCCGGCGTCGGCACCCAGAAGCCATAGCACACCGGCCAGTCGGGGCAGGACAGCCCTGAATTGGTGGCACGGATCACGGCCCCCAGCACGATCAGGCAGAAGGTCGCGAAGATGGCGATGCCGGTCAGGGCACGGAAGCGGCGGTTCGAGGTCTTCATCACGGGGCCGTGGACTTGGTTAAGCGGAGCGTCGGCAGGCAGGCGCGCAGAGGTCAGCGCCGCCTGCGATAGACGACATAGATCACGATCAGCGACAGGGCGAGGGCAAACCAGGTGATCGCGTATTGCAGATGATCATTGGGCATCTCGGACCGGGTCTGGCCACCGCGCGGCAGATCGCCCGGCACCGGGGTGTCATCGGCCTCGACATAGATCGGCGCCAGCTTGTGGTCGACGAAATCACCCATCAGCTTCAGGTCGATCGTAAACCAGAAATTCTCGCTCGGCCGATTGTCGGGCACGATCCAGGCGGTTGCCGGAACCCGGGCGATACCGGTAACCCGGGTGATGCCCTCGATCTGGCCGGCCGCACGGGTTTCCGGCGTCTTGTTGTCCAGCGGCACCCAGCCGCGGCTGACCAGCACGGTCTGTTCGGTGCCGCCGGGAAGGTCGGTGCGCTCGAACGGCGTCAGGATGTGATAGCCGCTATTGCCGTTCAGCGATTTCGCCGCCTGATACAGTTCCTTGTCGTGCAGGAACCGCCCGGTCATCTCCACCCGCCGGAATGCCCAGGCCTGCAAGGCCTCGGGCGTCGCATCGTCGGCGAACACCGGCAGCGGCACCGGGTCTGCTGCAAGCTGTGCCTGGCGGGTCTCGATCAGATCGGTCTTCCAGGCCAGGCGCTGCACCTGCCACACGCCGAGCCCGGCCATGATCGCAACAGCGATGATCACCAGCACCAGCAGCAGCGGTCCGTCCTTGCGGCGGATGCCGCCGTGCCCGGCACCGCCGCCATTCGCGGGCGCCCCGGTCTTCGCGGATGCCCCGGCCTTCGCGGACGCCCCGGCCTTGGCCGCGCCGCCGGCTTTCTGCGGCGCGGCGCCCTTCGGAGGCAGAGTGGCCTGCCCCTGGGCCGGGCGCTGCTCACGCGTGTGGCGCTTCGCCGCGGCCTGGCGCTTGGCGGCGGCATTGCGCCGGGCGATGGTGGGTCGTTTGGTCGACATGGGGGCGGGTCAGTCCTCGGTATCGTCGTCCTCGCGGCCGAGCCCGGCCACGCGATGGCGGTATTGCTGGGCGATCATCCAGGCTTTCATCGGTCGCAGCAGCCCCACCGACAGCACCACCGTCAGCGGCAGCCACAGCAGCAGGTGCAGCCACATCGGCGGCGCCCAGGTCAGCTCCACCCACAGCACCAGCGCCATCAGGATGAAGCCCACGATCAGGATCACGAAAGCGGCGGGGCCGTCGTCACTCGCCACCGATTGCAGGTCCAGCCCGCAGCGGTCGCAGGACGCGCGAACGGCGAGAAGCCCCCTGAACAGGCGCCCCTCGCCGCAGCGTGGACAACGGCACCCAAGGCCGGCGGCCAGCGGCGACACCGCCGGCCATGCCGGACCCTCGGGCCGGTCAGGCATTACTGGCCCCAGACATAGATCGAGACGAACAGGAACAGCCACACCACGTCGACGAAGTGCCAGTACCAGGCCGCCGCCTCGAAGCCGATATGCTTAGTGGCGCTGAACTGGTTCAGCATCGCGCGCCGCAGGCAAACCGCCAGAAAGATGGTGCCGACGATGACGTGGAAGCCGTGGAAGCCGGTCGCCATGTAGAAGGTCGAGGCATAGACGCCATCGGTGAAGGCGAAGGCGGCATGGCTGTATTCATAGGCCTGCACGCACGAGAAGAACAGGCCGAGGCCGACGGTGACCGCCAGCATCTGCACGGTGGTGCGGTTGTCGCCATCGCGCAGCGCATGATGCGCCCAGGTCAGCGTGGTGCCCGACAGCAACAGGATGGTGGTGTTCATCAGCGGCAGATGCCAGGGGTCGAAGGTCTCGATGCCCTCTGGCGGCCAGACACCGCCGACAGCCTCGGTCGGGAACAGCGAGGCGTTGAAATAGGCCCAGAAGAAGGCGACGAAGAACATCACCTCCGAGGCGATGAACAGCACCATGCCCATGCGCAGCCCGATCTGGACCACGCCGGTATGGGCCTTCTCATGCACCGACTCCTTGATCACGTCCCGCCACCAGCCGGCCATGACACCCAGCACCGCCAGGAAGCCGATCGTCAGCACGATGCCGCCGATCGAATTGCCGTGCATGTACATGACGCCGCCAGAGGCGAGGATCAGTCCGGACATGGCGCCGAGGAAGGGCCACGGGCTCGGATCGACCAGATGGTACTCGTGCACTTTGGTGTGCGCAGCGTGTGCTTCGCTCATCTTCACTCTCCTCAAGGCCGCTGCCGCATGACCTCTTGTCGGCCGGTATGCGCGGACGCGGTCCGTCCGTCTCTGCCCGGCGCGGGCGAACCATAACCATTGACCCGCAGTCCGGGTCCATCCCGGTCAGGGGCAGTTCCATGCCCGCGCCAGCAGAACCGGCGCGGCGCGCGTGCGTTTCCATCCCTAGGGGCCGGTAAGCATCAGCCGCCGGCGGGACGGCCGCTCTCCCGGCTCCGCGCGGTGTCGGCGGACACAGTCCCCGCCGCCGCCGCAAGCTTGTCGAGGGTCTGGCCGGTGCGCTCCAGATAGCTCTGCAGCCCGTCCTCGCCCAGATCGAAGAAAGTATAGGACAGCGTCACCGTCCGCACCTCCTCGACATTCCGGTCATCGGCCATCTTGGGGTCGATATAGAAGCTGACCGGCATATCGACCGACTGCCCCGGCATTAGCAGCTGCTCGGTGAAGCAGAAGCAGTCGATCTTGTCGAAATACAGGCCCATTTTCTGCGGCGTGACATTGTATGCCGCCTGCCCCAGAACCGGCCGGTCGCTGTTGTTCACCGCCTTGTAGAAGGCCAGCCGGCGTTCCCCCACCTTCACCACCACCTCGCGCTGCTCAGGAAAGAAGCCCCAGGGCATGCCGCGGGCGGTGTCGGCGTTGAACCGCACGGTCATTTCGCGGTCGAGCACCGGCACGTCGCCGCCACCCGAAATCTGGGTGGTGCCGCCATAGCCGGTGACCTGACAGAACAGGTTGTAGATGGTCGAGGAATAGGCGGTCAGAACGCTCATGCCGCCCAGCATGACGAATACGCCAGCCAGGGTGCGTCGCTTCGCGCGGCGCAGCCGGCGGTCGCCATCGCTGGCGGTGGCCTTTTTTCCCATCTCCGGATCGCGGTCGGTCATCTTCTGCCCCGGCTTCCGCTCAACTCATTTTCGCGATGGTGATGGCGAAGAACAGCGCCACCATCGCCCATAGCAGGATGAACAAGGCCCAGTTGCGCTGGCGCATGCGTTTCATCCGCGCCTGCGCCTCGGGCGATCCCGGGTCGGTGTGACCGGTCACGATCGCGCGCTGCGGATCGTATTCATCCGACGTCATCGGTGGCGTCACCCCGGCCACAGGCGGCTTGGCGGCCTTGCTCATGACCACACCCCAAGGCCCAGCGCCTTGTCGGCAACCATCAGGGCGAACTGGGCGAACAGATACAGGATCGAGAACCGGAACATCGCCTTGGGCGCCGCATCACCCTCGCTTCGCGCCACGCGCAGCGCGTGCCCCAGGAACATCAGGCTGAGCCCGCCGGCCGCGACCGCATACCAGACGCTGGCCATGCCGATCAGCCAGGGCGTCACCGACAGCGGCAACAGGGCCACGGTATAGATCAGGATCTGCTTCTTGGTCTCGCGCCGGCCGGCCACCACCGGCAGCATCGGCACGCCGGCGCGGGCATAGTCGCCATCGCGATACAGCGCCAGCGCCCAGAAATGCGGCGGGGTCCACATGAAGATCAGCGCGAACAGCACCAGCCCGCCCAGCGAGACATCACCCGAGACAGCGGCCCAGCCCACCATCGGCGGGAAGGCACCGGCGGCGCCGCCGATCACGATGTTCTGCGGCGTCGAACGCTTCAGCCACATGGTGTAGATGAAGATATAGAAGCCGATGGTCAACGCCAGAAGCGCCCCCGCCACCGGGTTCACCGCCAGCCCCATCACCACCACCGAGGCCACCGCCAGGGTCACACCGAAGGCGAGCGCGGTTTCAGGCTCCATCCGGCCCGCCGGGATCGGGCGGTCGGCGGTGCGGGTCATCACCGCGTCGATATCGCGGTCGTACCACATGTTGATGGCACCCGAGGCGCCGGCCCCGACCGCGATGCACAGCAGCGCCACGAAGGCCAGCACCGGGTGCAACTGCCCCGGCGCAAGGAAGATGCCCACAGCGCCTGTGAACACCACCAGCGACATCACCCGCGGCTTCAACAGGGCGATGAAGTCGTCGACACCCGGATCCACCGTTTGCGGGGCGGCATGCCCGGCGGAAGACGCGCTGGAGCTGTAGACGGTATCGGTCACGAGCTTTGGCCTCGGATGATCAGGACGCGACGCGGGGGACAAGCTTGCGTCGCCGACGTCCCGACGGTCGGGACGATGCGAAGGGCCTCGGAACAGAGCAGGAGCCGCGAGCCCGCCAACCAAGGCGATGTGGTCACGGCCCCGGCGCTGGCCCGACGGGCGCCCAAGTGGGACGGCTCCGGTCCGCAGGCGGCATGGGCTGCCATCTGCGGACCGGACAAGCCGGGTCTGGCACAGGCGGGCTTATTTCACCCGCGGCAGGCCGTCCTCGAAGGTGTGGAAGGGCGGCGGCGATGTCACCGTCCATTCAAGGGTGGTGGCACCCTCGCCCCACGGGCTGTCGGCGCATTTCTGGCCCGCCGTCAGGGTGCGGAACACCACGAAGACGAAGAACAGTGCGGCGAAGCCCGAGATGTAAGCCCCCATCGAGGCCACATGGTTCCAGCCCGCATACACATCCGGATAGTCCGGGATACGGCGCGGCATGCCGGCCAGGCCCAGGAAGTGCATCGGGAAGAAGGTGAGGTTCACACCGATGAAGGTCAGCCAGAAGTGGATCTTGCCCAGGGTCTCAGGATACTGGCGGCCCGACATCTTGCCGATCCAGTAATAGAAGCCCGCGAAGATCGCGAACAGCGCGCCCAGCGACAGCACGTAGTGGAAATGGGCCACCACGTAATAGGTGTCGTGCAGCACGGTGTCGACGCCGGCATTCGACAGCACCACGCCGGTGACGCCGCCAACCGTGAACAGGAAGATGAAGCCCATGGCGAACAGCATCGGGGTCTTGAACTCGATGGAGCCGCCCCAGGCGGTGGCGATCCACGAGAAGATCTTGATGCCGGTGGGAACCGCGATGACCATCGTGGCCGCCGTGAAATAGGCGCGGGTGTCCACGTCGAGACCGACAGTGAACATATGATGCGCCCACACCACGAAGCCGACCACGCCGATCGCGACCATGGCATAGGCCATGCCCAGATAGCCGAAGATCGGCTTGCGGGCGAAGGTGGAGATCACGTGGCTGATGATGCCGAAGCCCGGCAGGATCATGATGTAGACTTCAGGGTGACCGAAGAACCAGAACAGATGCTGGAACAGGATCGGGTCGCCACCCTTGGCCGGGTCGAAGAAGGCGGTGCCGAAATTGCGGTCGGTCAGCAGCATGGTGATGGCGCCGGCCAGAACCGGCAGCGACAGCACCAGCAGAAAGGCGGTGACCAGCATCGACCACGCGAACAGCGGCATCTTGTGCAGGGTCATGCCCGGCGCGCGCATGTTCAGGATGGTGACGATGAAGTTGATCGCGCCCAGGATCGACGCGGCACCCGACAGATGCAGCGAGAAGATCGCCATATCGACCGCGGCCCCGCCATGGGAGACGCTGCCCGACAAGGGCGGATAGATCGTCCAGCCGGTGCCGGCACCGCCATCGACGAAGGCCGAGCTGATCAGCAGGGCGAAGGACGGCGGCAGCAGCCAGAACGAGATGTTGTTCATCCGCGGGAACGCCATGTCCGGCGCCCCGATCATCAGCGGCACGAAGAAATTGCCGAAGCCGCCGATCAGCGCGGGCATGACCACGAAGAAGATCATGATCAGGCCATGCGCGGTGATGACCACGTTATAGAACTGATAGTCGCCGCCGAAGATCTGATCGCCCGGAGTTTGCAGCTCCGCGCGGATCAGCATCGAGAAGAAACCGCCGATCAGGCCCGCGATCACCGCGAACACAAGGTACATCACGCCGATGTCCTTGTGGTTGGTCGAGAAGACCCACCGCTTCCAGCCCGTCGGATGGTGCGCGCCGTGAGCGTCGTGTGCGCCCGCGTGTGCCATGACCAATCCCTCTTGTTGTCAGATGACGCGGAGCGTTACCGGCTCGCCAGCGCGACCCGGACGTCGCCGCCCTGGTCGACACGGGCGAACTTGCCCTGAGCTTCGGTCACCCAGTTATTGAACTCGCCCTCGGCGCGGGCTTCGATCACGATCGGCATGAAACCGTGGCGGATGCCGCAGATTTCAGAGCATTGACCGTAATACACGCCCGGCTTTTCCACGCGGAACCAGGTTTCGTTGAGGCGACCCGGCACGGCATCCATCTTCACACCGAAGGACGGCATCGCGAAGCTGTGCAGCACGTCCTCGCTGGTGATCAGCAGACGCACGGTCTGGCCCACCGGCACGACCACGCGGTTGTCGACTTCCAGCAGGCGATGACCGCCCTCAGGCAGGTCGGCCTCTTCGATCATGTTGCTGACAAAGCCGAAATTGCCGTTATCGGGGTACTCGTAAGACCAGTACCACTGATGGCCGACCGCCTTGATGGTGAGGTCCGCCTCTTCCACCTTGTCCTCGAAATAGATCAGACGGAACGAGGGAATGGCGATGACCACCAGGATCAGGATCGGCGCTACCGTCCAGGCGACTTCAAGCATCGTGTGATGCGAGCGCTTGGATGGGGTGGGATTCGACTTCCGGTTAAAGCGCAGGACCACGACGATCAGCAGCGCCAGCACGAAGATCGACACGGCAAAGGAGATATAGAGCAGGATGTCGTGCAGATTGACGACCTGTTCCATCACAGGCGTTGCCGGCGCCTGAAAGTTCAGCTGCCAAGGCTCTGCCCGTCCGTCGGCGAACGCCGCGCTGGCGGTCCCGATCAGGGCAGCCACCGCCGCGAACAGCGAAAGAATATGAAATTTCGACCTCATTCTCGGCCTTCCCCCTGCGGAATGGCTCCGCCCGTCTTCTTTGCCGGACGGCGTTCGACCACGTCCTCACGTCGCCCGTGCGGGACATTTTGCCGCACGACGCGGCCAAACCTACACCACGACCCTGCGGCTCACAAGCCGTGCGCAGACGCGTCTGCCGCGGCCCGACCACGGCCGGAACCCCGCGGTCTTGCTGCCTTTAGGCTGGAACGACCCGCATGATCCAAGAATGCGACAACTCGTCGCATGTGCCTTGAACGCGGGTCGCAGGCTACCGTTCCGGGCCGTCGGACCCGTATCCGGCCCGACCGGCAGAATGGCTGCCGGCCGCGATCCGGCGGTCCTTATAACTGCCCGTCGCCCGCTATATATACCATGATCAGTCCCTGTGCAGCTTCCATTGCGATGGAATGCCGCAGGGGCACCGTGTCACACTGGATCCGCGGTCCGCGGCACCAGCCGCAGCCGGTCCACCACCGGCCGGCCGACCGGCCACGGGCTCCGCCCCCTGCCCCGCTCCTCAGACATGAAGGCGCCACCATGCCCGATCACGCAACCGCCGCCCCCGCCGATCCCTTCTTCGCCTCGGGTGCGCTGGATCGCAGCCGGCTCGAACGCCGGGTCGCCGACGCGCTGCGCGGGGCCGATGATGGTGAACTGTTCCTTGAATACCGTCAGTCCGAAGTGCTGGGCTTCGACGACGGCCATCTGCGCTCGGCCAGTTTCGACACCGTCCAGGGTTTCGGCATGCGCGCCGTCGCCGGCGATACCGTCGCCTATGCCCATGCCAGCCAGATCGACGACGCGGCGCTGGATCGCGCCGCCGAAACCGTCGGTGCGGTGCTGCACGGTCATGGCGGCACGCTCGACCTAGCGCCGGCAAAGCCGGGCCCGGCCCTCTACCAGCCCGGCAACCCGCTGGACGTGATGCCTTTCGCCGACAAGGTGGCGCTGCTGGCGGAAATCGATGCCTGGGCACGCGCACGCGACAACCGGGTGCGTCAGGTCAGCGCCACATTGTCAGCCAACTGGCAGGTGGTCGAGATCCTGAGGCCCGATGGCAGTTCCGCGCGCGACGTGCGGCCGCTGGTGCGCATCGGGGTCTCGCTGCTGGTCGGCGAGGGCGACCGCCAGGAAAGCGGTTCAGCCGGCGCCGGCGGCCGCGCCGGCTATACCACCTGGGTCGCACCCGAACGCTGGCAGGCGCTGGTTGAAGACGCCCTCGCCCAGGCGCTGGTGAACCTGGAAGCGGCCCCCGCCCCCGCCGGCGAGATGACCGTGGTGCTGGGCCCGGGCTGGCCCGGCATCCTGCTGCACGAGGCCATCGGCCACGGGCTGGAAGGCGATTTCAACCGCCGCAAGCTGTCGGCCTTCTCGGGCCTGATCGGCGAGCGGGTGGCCGCCCCCGGCGTGACCGTGGTCGATGACGGCACCATCGCGGGCCGGCGCGGATCGATCACCATCGACGATGAGGGCACACCCTCGTCGCGCACCGTGCTGATCGAGGACGGTATCCTGAAGGGCTATATGCAGGACCGGATGAATGCCCGCCTGATGGGCACCACCGCCACCGGCAATGGCCGCCGCGAAAGCTATGCCCACCAGCCGCTGCCGCGGATGACCAACACCTATATGCTGGGCGGTGACAAGGATCCGGCCGAAATCCTGGGCTCGGTGAAGCGCGGGCTCTATGCCAAGGAATTCGGCGGCGGTCAGGTCGACATCACCTCGGGCAAGTTCACCTTCTCGGCCTCGGTCGCCTATCTGATCGAGGATGGCAGGATCACCCGGCCGGTGAAGGGCGCCACCCTGATCGGCAACGGCCCCGATGTGCTGAAGCGGGTGTCGATGATCGGCAACGACATGGCGATGGATGCCGGCATCGGCTCCTGCGGCAAGGACGGCCAGTGGGTGCCGGTCGGCGTGGGTCAGCCGACCCTGCGCATCGACGGCCTGACCGTCGGCGGCACGGAAATCGCCGCCGCCTGAGCCGTGACCGTCACCGATCGACGGAAAACCCCCGCCGGTGGCATCACCGGCGGGGGTTTTCATTGTCGACCGGGCTGGACCCGCGGCTGACCGGATCAACGCCCCGGTATCAGTTTCGCCGGCCGGGTCGGACCGGCCGTGCGCCGTTGATAGAGATAGAACAGCACGAACAGCCCCAGCGCGATCGCCTGCACCGCCAGCCGGTCCAGCACCGGGATATAGGGTGCCACGAAGCCCGGCCGGAACATCAGGAAGGCGATGGCGAACAGCGCCAGACGCTCCCACCACAGGCAGGCCCGGCCGAACCAGCCCTGCACACCGGCTGCAAAGGCGAACATCGCCGCCAGCGCGCAGATCGAGATCCAGATCAGATGGATCGGGTCGTCGATCCAGATCGCCCGGCCCGCGTCATCCACCCCCGACACCATCAGCAGATCGGTGTTGAACAGGAAGATGAACGGCAGGATCGCGGTCCGCATATCATAGGTGAAGCCCTGAATGCCGGTCTTGATCGGATCGGCCTTGGCGATCGCCGCCGCCGCATAGGCAGCCAACCCCACCGGGGGCGTGTCGTCGGCCAGGATGCCGAAATAGAACACGAACAGATGCGCCGCAATCAGCGGGAACACCAGCCCGGCATCGCCGCCCAGCTGCACGATCACCGGCGCGGTCAGCGTGGCCATGATGATGTAGTTGGCGGTGGTCGGCAGCCCCATGCCCAGGATGATCGAGGTGATCGCCGTCAGCACCAGCATCAGATAGATATTGCCGAAGCTGATCACGTCGATCAGCGTCACGAACCGGCCGACAAGGCCGGTGATGGTGACGGCACCGACGATGATGCCGGCCGCGGCCGTGGCCACGCCCACCGACACCATGTTGCGCGCGCCCATCACCAGGCCCTGGAAGATGTCGTCCAGGCCCTGGATAAAGCCGTCGCGCAGTTGCGGCCCCACCGGCTGGTCGCGGTCGCGGGTCAGCCAGGCGATGATCGGCCGCTGGATCAGCATGATCACCGCCATTGCCTCGATCGCCAGCAGCACCGACAGGGTCGCCGAGCGCTGCAGCACCACCAGGTAATAGACCAGCACCACCACCGGCACCAGAAAGTGGATACCGGCGACGAAGGTCTGGCGGAAGCGCGGCAGCTCCGATTTCGGTACCGGCTTCAGGTCCAGCTTGCAGGCTTCCAGATGCACCACATAGACCAGCGCCAGATACGAGATCACCGCCGGGATCAGGGCCGCACGCACCACGTCCAGATAGGGAATGCCCAGGATTTCGGCCATGATGAAGGCGGCGGCCCCCATCACCGGCGGCATCAGCTGGCCGTTGGTCGAGGCCGCGACTTCGACCGCGCCGGCCTTGTAGGCCGGCAGCCCCACCTTCTTCATCAGCGGAATGGTGAAGGTGCCGGTGGTGACGGTGTTGGCGATCGACGAACCCGAGACCAGTCCGGTCAGGCCCGATGCCACCACGGCGGCCTTGGCGGGACCGCCGCGCAGATGGCCCAGCAGCGAGAACGCCACGTCGATGAAGTACTTGCCGGCCCCGGCCCGGTCGAGCAGGGCACCGAACAGCACGAACAGGAACACGAAGCTGACCGACACCCCGATCGGCACCCCGAAGATGCCGGTGTCGCTGAGATACATGTCGGTCATCAGGAAATCGAGCGGCACGCCCTGATGGCGGATGATGCCCGGCATCCAGGGCCCGACGACGCAATAGATCAGGAAGACGATGGCAAGGATCGCCAGCGCCGGCCCCAATGTGCGCCGCGCCGCTTCCAACAGCAGCACGATCGCGGCGATACCGAACCAGACATCGCGTTCCAGCGGCAGACCGGCGCGCATCACGATGTTCTGGTAATCCCACCACAGGTACAGCACGGCCACCATCGAGGCCGCCAGCAGCACCAGATCATAGAACGGCACCTTGCGGGTGGCGGAGCCGGGGCCGCCGGACAGGGGCTCCAGAAGCTTCGCCAGCCGGCCATGGGGATCGCGATAGGCGGGGTAGCACAGGAAGGTCAGCACCAGGGCGAAGGTCAGGTGAAACACCCGGGCCAGGAACTGGTCGAAGGGCACATAGGCGATGTACAACTGGAACGCCGACCAGCCCAGGCAGACCGCCACGATCAGCCAGCGCATCATCCGGCTGTCCGGGTGGCGGGCACCGGCCTCGACCTGGGCGACCAGCGCCTCTGCCGCGGCGGTGTCGCCGACGTCGAGATCCGGATCCTGTGCCGGGCCTGCCCCTGACATGCCGCCTGCGGGCGTCTTGCGCCCTCCCGCTCCGGATGTGGCCATCGGCCCCCCCTCTCGCCCTTGGTCATCAAGTCCGTGGTTCAGAACGAATGGCAGGCGTGCGGCCCGGTCCCCCACCGGGCCGCACGCCTGCCGGGCTGGCGATTACATCCAGCCCTTTTCCTTGAAGTACGTCTCGGCACCAGGATGCAGCGGCGCGGTCAGACCGTCGAGCATCGACTTGGGATCAAGATCCTTGAACGCCGCGTTCGACGCCTTGAAGGCATCGAAATTGTCGAAGAAGGTCTTCACGAAGTTGTAGACCGTCTCTTCCGACACATCCGAGCTGGTCACCATCGTCGCCTTGACCGCATAGGTCTCGGTCGGCTCGTCGACACCGCGATAGGTGCCGGCGGGGATGGTGGTCATCACGTAATAGGGCCGCTCCTCGACGAACTTCTTGATCGCATCCGAGTTGATGTCGACCAGATCGATCTGGGTCGAATTCGCCGGATCCTCGATCGCCGCCGACGGATTGCCGACGGTGTAGAAGAAGGCATCGACCTTCTGGTCGACCAGCGCGCGCGAGGCCTCGCCCTGCTGCAAGCCCTGGGCGTTCAGATCCTTCTCAGGGTCCAGGCCATACATCTCCAGCACGTCCATGGCGTTACCGCGCTGACCCGAGCCGGGGTTGCCGATATTGACCGACTTGCCCTTCAGGTCGTCGACCGACTTGATGCCGGTGTCCTTGCGGGTCACCAGCAGCACGGTTTCGGGATGCACCGAGAACACGCTGCGCAGGTTCTCGACCTTCTTGCCGTCCCAGTCGGCGGCGCCGTTCCAGGCGTTGTAATTGGCGTCGGACTGGGCCACGCCGAAATCGAGCAGGCCACGGCTGACGGCATTGACGTTGAACACCGAACCCAGCGCCGGGCGGCCGACGCAGTTCAGCTTGTCGGCCGCCTGCTTGTTGATGATCGCGCAGGCCTGCAACGCCACCTGATAATAGACACCGGTAACGGCGCCGCCGCCGATCAGGATGTCGGTGGCAGCCAGGGCCTGGCCGCCGCCCAACGCCATGCCACCGGCAAGAACACTGGCCGCGAGGGCTGATTTACGAACAAACATCGCTCTCCCTTTCATAAGTCACTGTTATCCCCTGATACACGCAGCCCGACCCGATGACGATGGGCAAGGTGCGATCCGGCCATGGCCGGATTCAGGCCAGACCAGATTCAGGCTGGCCCGGTTCAGGCCAGGCCGAAGATGCGGCGTGCCGCCGCGGCATCGGCCAGCGGCCGGCCCAGGGCATCGGCCACCGCCACAGCCTGGGTGATCAGCGCCGCATTGTCGGGCGCCGTCCGGCCATTCTTCAGGTTCATGTTGTTCTCGAACCCCAGCCGGGCATGTCCGCCCAGTGCCACCGCGGCGCCGGTTGCCGCAAGCTCGGCGGCACCGAAGGCGCACACCATCCACGGGTCATCGAAGCCGGTATCCGACTGGGCGGCCAGATAGCCGACCAGTTCGCCCACCCGGCCACCGCCGGGGGCATAGCGTCCCAGAACATACAGCACTGGTGCGGCGCCGCCCGCCAGGGCCAGCGCCCCGCCCATCGCCGGCAGCACACCCCGGTCGCGCAGTCGCGCCAGACGATAGACATCGGCCGCGTCGTACAGAATCCATTGCCAGCCACAGCCGGCCGCGCCCAGATCCTCAAGCAATCCCTGCAAGGCGGCTTCAGCCACAGGGTCGGCGGCTCCCTTGTCGATCGGCGGCAGGAACTCCCGCAAAGCCAGCGAACAGAAGCCCGGCATCAGCGCCCGCATCGCCGCAATCTGGTCCGGCGCCCGATAGATGCCTGCCGCCTCGCTGGTCGCCTGGATCAGCAGCCGGTCACCCACCGCATCCTCGACCGCCGCAACCGCCGCACGATACCGGTCGGGGTTAAGGCTGTGGCGGCCATTGTCGTCACGCACATGCAGATGGATCATCGCGGCACCGGCATCGGCGGCCCGGACCGCCACATCCGCCAGTTCGGCCGGCCCCACCGGCAGACGTGGATGATCGCCATGGCCGCGCCGGGCACCGTTGGGCGCCACGGCCAGCAACACCGGTTCGGCCGCCGGCTCTGCCGGCGTCGATGGGCTGGACGGCTCCGCAGCCGGGGGCACGGCGGGTGCGTCGGTCATCCCTGGGCTTGCCTCTTCAATTCGGGAGTGGGCGCGATGATCGGCCACCGGCGACAGCCGGGGCAGTGCTGTCGACCGATCATCCATCATCATTCAGGGCTTGTCTGCCCTTGATTTCCAGCAGGCCCTGCGGTTGAACGATCATTGCGCCGCATACGCCGCCGGCCGACCGGCCATTGCGCGCCGCCATCGACAAATGTGCGGAATCCATCGAGATGGGCTTCGGCCGCCGCCACGCGATCATCGGCCGCCGTGCCGCCCGCCACCGCCACCAGCCCGACCAGGGCCTGAGACAGCGCCAGCCCGCCGGTCAACGAGCGGAACACGCCCGGCCCGTCATGGGCCATGGTCAGCACATGGCCGGCATAGGCCGCCACCGGCGCATCGGGGCTGTCGGTGATGGCGATCACCGTGGCGCCGGCCCCGGCGGCGAACACCGCGGCGTCGCGGGTGCTGCGGGCATAGCGGGCGATGGTCACCGCCACCAGCACGTCGCCGGCGCCCAGCCCGCGCAGCGCATCCGGCAGCAGGCCGGCCGCGTCGCCGGCCAGCACCACCCCCGGCCGCACCAGATCCAGCGCATAGGCCAGATAGAAGCCCAGCACATGGCATTTGCGCTGCCCCACCACCACCACCCGGCGGGCACCGGCCAGGGCGGTTGCCGCGGCCGCCAGCGCCGGCACCCTGTCATCGCTCAGGGTGCGATCAAGATTGGCGCGGTCGGCGGCCAGATATCCGGCGATCAGCGCCGCCGGCTCTCCGGGGGCGGCAATCCGGTGCAGGCGCCGCGCGCGATCGGCATAGCCGCCGGCGCCGGCCGCCACCAGCCGCGCCCGGAACACCGCCGCCAGATCGGTGAAACCGGCAAAGCCCAGCCGCTCGGCCAGCCGCACGAAGCTGGCCGGCACCACCCCGGCCTCGTCGGCCAGCCGGCGCATCGACACCACGGCCACCCGGTCGGGATGGTCGAGCAGATGGCGGGCAGCCCGGCGCAGTTGCGGGCTCAGATCATCCAGCGCACCGGCGATCCGCGCCAGCACAGTGTCGGGATCGCGGGCTTCAGGGTCCGGGGCGTCGGGGGCCGTCATGCGGCGCGCAGGCCGGCATCGGCCATCGCCCGGTCGATCGCCTGGCCCAGCCGCTCCACCGCCAGGGCCAGTTCGTCCTCGGTGGCGATGAAGGGCGGCGCCAGCAGGATATGATCGCCATCGATGCCATCGGCGGTGCCATTGCCCGGATAGCAGATCAGGCCCAGATCGAAGGCCGCCGCCTTGATCCGCTTCGCCAGCCCGGCCGTGGCGGGAAACGGCCGCTTGCTCGCCCGGTCGGCCACCAGTTCGATGCCGCGGAAGAAACCGCGGCCACGGATATCGCCGACCTCGGGCCGCGCGCCCAGACCGTCGCGCAACAAGCCCTCGAACGTCGCGTCCAGGCCACGCACACGCGCCACCAACCCGTCGTCGCGGATCACCTCCTGCACCGCCAGCGATGCGGCGCATGCAACCGGATGGCCCATATAGGTGTGACCGGTCATCAGCCCCAGCCGGCCATGCAGCACCACATCGGCGATCGCATCCGACACCAGCACCGCGCCGATCGGCTGATAACCCGCCCCCAGACCCTTGGCCATGGCGATCATGTCGGGCGCCACGCCATCGGCCTCACAGGCATACAGATAGCCGGTACGGCCCATGCCGCACATCACCTCGTCCAGAATCAGCAGCACGCCATGGCGGTCGCAGATCTGACGGATCGCCTTGAAATACCCCTCGACCGCCGGCACCGCGCCAAGGGTCGCCCCCACCACCGGCTCGGCCACGAAGGCCAGCACCGTCTCAGGGCCCAGCACCCGCAACTGGTGCTCGAATTCCGCCGCCAACCGCTGACCATAGGCGATGTCGGTTTCGTCTGCCGCGCGATGCCGCCAGGCATAGCAGGGTGAGACATGCACCACATCATCGATCACCCAGGGCAGGAAGGGCCGCCGCCGGCCGGTATTGCCGGTCGCCGACAGGGCGCCGAGGGTGTTGCCATGATAGCTCTGGCGCCGCGCGATCACCCGTGTGCGTGCCAGATCGCCGCGCTCGACCGCATATTGCCGGGCGATCTTCAGCGCGCTCTCGATCGCCTCGGACCCGCCCGAGACGAAACAGGCCCGGCCGATGCCCTCTGGCGCGCCCTCGACCAGCATCTCGGCCAGCCGTTCCATCGGCTCGTTGGTGAAGAAGCCGGTATGGGCGAAGGCAACCTTGTCGAGCTGGGCCATGATCGCGTCGCGCACCCGCCGGTTGCCATGCCCCAGACACGACACCGCGGCACCGCCGGAGGCATCCAGATATCGCCGCCCCTCGGCATCGATCAGCCAGCACCCCTCGCCGCCCACCGCCACCGGCAGGACATCGCCGGTATGGCGGTGCAGGACATGAGAGGTCGCGCGGTTGCGGCGCAGCGGGGCTTCGGATACGGGCGAGGGTCGGTCCGACATGGGTCATCATCCGGAGCAGGAGAGCGGCGGGGAACAGGTGCCGGGATGATGCTAGGCCGTTGAAAATGGGGGCGCAACATCTGTTTCAATGAAACATGTAATGGATATGTGTTTCATTTTAGAGGACATCCGCGGCAGCCGGCGCCGAGCGTTATGATGGATGCAGCATACGATATTCCAGCGTCTTACGCGATGACCCGCGCATGATATATCGCCCCGTAAGCATGCCTGGCGGCAGGCCGGCGGGATCCAACGAAAGTTGTCTATTGACAACTTTTTAAATGGGCGTCATATGTCAAACAGACCACATCACCCCGATTAAGGACATTGAAGCAGCTCTATGCGTCCTTGAAGCATCAGGTTGGCAGATCCATACAGCAAAAGGGCGAAGTGCTCACGCCTGGGGCTATGTGATGTGCCCGGCCAATATGGCGAATGATTGTCGTGGTGGCGTATTCTGCAGGATGTCGGTGTGGAGTACACCAAGGCAGCCGGCGGATCACGCCCGTCAATTGATCCGAAAAGCCAAAGGTTGTTTGATCTCGGAGCCATGAGCCATGACCGATGACACCGTCTTCGAATTTGATCTGGTCTTCTCGCTGCCGGCCGATGCCGCCCCTGAGGCCGACATCCTTGATGCCGTCTTCGAGGCCGGCTGCGATGATGCGGTGGCGGGTCTTGGCGCACCCGGCATGATCGGCTTCGCCTTCCGCCGTCGGGGCCGCGACGGCGAGGCGGTGATCGCGGCCACCGTGGCGCAGATTCTGCCGGCGCTGCCGACCGGCAGCCGGCTGCGCGAGGTGAAGCCCGATCTGGTCAGTCTGGCCGAGGTGGCCGCACGGCTGGCGATCAGTCGTCAGGCACTCCAGAAACGGCCGATGCCGGCGCCATCACAGGCGGGATTGTATCGGGCGGCCGAAATCGCCGGCCATCTGCGCGCCAGTCCCGGCCGGATCGCGCAGGCCCTGGCCGGGTCGGAAGCGTGGTTCGCCGCGGCACCGGCGGCGCAGCGCCTGAATGCGCGCCTCAGCCTTGGCACCTTTCCCGAACGCCCGGATCAGATCTGACAGAGCGGGCAGGTCTGACAGAGCGGATATGGGCGGGGGCACCAGACCCCCGCTTCAATCCGTCAGATCACCTGCTCACGCGCCGCCGCCAGCGCCGCCAGACCGCCGACCACGCCGAAGACGCGGAACGGGCATGGCGCGTCATTGGCGCCACTGGCGGGCTCGATGCGGGGTTCCACCTCGTCGCACATCTGGGTAAAATAGGCGCCCATGGCGTTCAGGCTGTCATACTCGCCACGGCCCTTGTTGACCCGATAGAAGCCGCCGACCGCGCGGCCATCGACCAGATAGATCACCGGCTCGGCGCTTTCGCCGTCGATCAGGTCGACCGTGGGCACGCCTTCCTGAACGATCACCTCGGTGTTCAGCGCGCCTTCCTTGATGACGTTCATCTTGTGGCGGGTCTTCTTGTTCATCTCAAGAATGTCCTCGCCCGACTTGGCGGTCATCACGCCCATGCCATAGGTGCCGCTGTCGGCCTTGACGAAGACATAGGGGTCGCTCTCGATACCATACTGGCGATATTTCTCGCGGGTCAGGTGCACGACCTTGTCGACGCCGCGCGCCACACAGCCAAGCCCGGCCTTCTCGCGGAAATTGATCTGGCCGCACTGGTGCCACAGCGCCTGGATCAGCCAGGGATCGATGTCGAATTCCTCGGCGAAGGCGTCGGCGACCTGACCATAAGCTGCGAAATGGCCGCTCTTGCGGCGGCGATACCAGCCAAGCTCCAAAGGCGGGATCACCGGCTGGTCCAGCCCGACGAGGATCGAGGGCGCACCGGCGGTCATGTCGTTGTTCATCAGCACCACATCGGGCACGAAGCCGTCGAGGGTGCCGATCCGCCCACCCTCGCGGCGCAGCGGTTCCACCCGGATATCGGCGCCGGTGGCGGTTTCCAGCACCATCGCCTCGTCGAGATCATACATCAGGCTGCCAAGACGCACCTCCCAGCCGGCGGTCTCGATGATCTCGGCCAGCACCCGGACATTTTCCAGGTAATGCAGGTTGCGGGTGTGGTTCTCGGGCACCAGCAGCAGTCGGCCGCCCTCAGGGGCGATGCGCGCCAGATGGGTGCGGAACCGGTCGGCGGCGCGACCGCGCGCCGCGCGCGAGATGTTGTTGAACCCGGCCGAGAACAGATTGGTGTCGACCGGTGCCAGCTTCACGCCGGAATGGCGCAGATCGACCGAGCTGTAGGGCAGTGCCGGGGTCTCGTCGAACCGGGCATCGAACCACGCCGTCACCTTGTCGGCGCGGGCGGCGATGATGTCGTCGAGAAGCGGCAGAATGAGTGTGTGCATGGGACGGGCGGCCTCCGGATAGCGGGCCGGCGACCTCAGCGGGTCGCCGGAGGGCGAGAGCGCCCGCCACGCTGATCGTGATGACCGGCCGGCGGGGCAACGGGTGGTTCAGGTCTGCAAGACGTCGGTATCGTTCGGCCAGGGCCGCGCGATCAGGGCACGGCCTGCCTGCATCGCGGACCGCCACCTTCGGGTGCCAGCGCCTGAAGCACGGCCAGCCCCGCGATCGCGGCGGTCTCGGCCCGGAGCACACGTGGCCCCAGACCGATCGCGGTCACATGGGGCCGCGCCCGCAGCCGATCAAGCTCGGCCGGGTCGAAGCCGCCCTCGGGGCCGACAAGCAGGCCGACCGGCGCGCCAGCAAGCCCGGCCGCGGCCATGGCGAGCGCCACGCCCCCGCCGGTCTCGTCGCCGAACAGCACCGGCAGCGGCCCGTCGGCTGCCGCCGATGCCTCACTCTGCACGCGATCCAGCACGGCATCCAGCGGCGCCGCCTCGACGATCAGCGGCAGGCTCAGGCGTTCGCATTGTTCGGCCGCTTCCCGCGCGATCGCCGTCAGCCGGTCCAGGCGCAGCCGGTCGACGACCGTTCGCCGGGTGATGGCGAAACGGATCGCGGTGACGCCCAGCTCGGTCGCCTTTTCCACCGCCAGTTCCACCGGGCCGCGCTTGACCGGCGCCATGATCAGCTCCAGCCGCCGCTCCGGCGCCGGTGCCCGGGTCTGGTGGTCCAGATCGACCGCGGCACCGCGCTTGCCGATCGCCACCAACCGTGCGGCCCATTCGCCATCCCGGCCATTGAACACCGCCAGCGCCGCACCGTCCTCGCGCCGCATCACCGCGCGCAGGTAATGCGCCTGATCGTCGTCCAGCACGATCCGCGCCCCGGCCGTGGGTGCGGCGAAGCGGTCGGCATCGATATACAGTCGGGGCGCGTCGGCCATAAACCCTCCCGCGGGGAACGGCCGCAGCCGTCTGATGAGCGCACCAGCTATACCGCCCTTGCAGCCCCGATTGAAGCGCCGGCCGCGCATGGCTGCTTCAACGCAGCGCTTGGCAGATCGCATCCGCCGGGCTACACCGGTCGACGGCAGATCCGATCATCCAGGGAGTGCGCGCCATGGCCGAACCGGCAGCCAGGGCAGAGGCCGGCCACACCGACATTCATGCCGATCGCGGGCTGCTGCGCATATTGCCCGGTTCTGTAAAGCCTTACGCCCTGCTGGCCCGCTGGGACCGGCCGATCGGCTGGTGGCTGCTGCT
The DNA here is from genome assembly GCF_014636235.1 of Tistrella bauzanensis. Classification (NCBI taxonomy): domain Bacteria; kingdom Pseudomonadati; phylum Pseudomonadota; class Alphaproteobacteria; order Geminicoccales; family Geminicoccaceae; genus Tistrella; species Tistrella bauzanensis. The sequence goes on along the minus strand of NZ_BMDZ01000034.1, from coordinate 3,970 downwards.
GCTGCCGGGGCTGTGGGCGATCGCGCTGGCGGCACCGGCCGGCGGCCTGCCGGATATCGGGCTGATGGTGCTGTTCCTTGTGGGCGCCATCGCCATGCGCGGTTTCGGCTGCACGATCAACGATCTGGCCGACCGGCATTACGATGCCCGGGTGGAGCGGACCCGCGGCCGGCCGATCCCAAGCGGCCAGGTGACGCCGCGTCAGGCGCTGCTGTTCCTGGTGCCGCAGGGGCTGATCGGGCTGGTCGTGCTGCTGATGCTGCCGGTGCCGGCGATCGTGATCGGCCTCGCCTCGGTCCTGCTGATCGTGCCCTATCCGTTCATGAAGCGGATCACCTATTGGCCGCAGGCCTGGCTGGGGCTCACCTTCAACTGGGCGGCTCTGGTCGGCTGGGCGGCCGCCAGCGGTGCCCACGATCTGCCCACCATGCTGCCCGGCCTGCTGCTCTATGCCGGCGGCATCTTTTGGACGCTGGGCTATGACACCATCTATGCCCATCAGGACCGCGAGGACGACCTGATGGTGGGGGTGAAATCCACCGCCCTCGCCCTGGGCCGCCGCACGAAGCCGGCGGTGGCGGTGTTCTATGCCATCTTCTGGCTATTCACGGTGGCGGCCGGGCTCAGCGCCGGCTTCGGCGTCGGCTGGGTGCTGGCGATGGCCTTCACCGGCTCGCATCTGCTGTGGCAGGTCCGCCGCCTCGACATCGACGACCCGGCCATGTGCCTCAGGCTGTTCAAATCCAACCGCGATCTGGGGCTGGTGCTGCTGGCCACGATCATTCTGGCCCGTCATGCCCTTGGCGGGGGCCTGCTCCCCGGCGGCCTCGGCGGATGAGATTGGCCGCCGGCCGCGCCAGCAACAGGGCCAGCGCCAGCAGCCAGCCGGCCGGCGCCATATCGATGGTCGGCGGCAGATGGTTGCGCAGGATCAGGATGACCAGCACCGCCGCCGCCACCTTGACCAACTGCCGGTCGATCAGGTCCAGTTGCGACCAGACTGCCTTGATCCTTGTCTTCATGCCCGTCTCCGCCATGTCTGTATCCGATACCTGACCGCGATCATGATGGCCCGGCCGGCCCGTGCGGCACAGTGCCATCCCATCCAGCACCATCCAACCCCGAGCGAGCCCGCAGCCCATGCCCTATGACAGCCTGCGCGACTTCATCGCCCGTCTTGAGAGCACCGGCCGTCTGGTCCGGGTGCGCGAGCCGGTGTCGACCGTGCTGGAGATGACCGAGATTCAGACCCGGCTGCTGGCCGAGGGCGGCCCGGCGGTGCTGTTCGAACAGCCGCTGATGCCCGATGGCCGGGTGGCGGAAATGCCGGTGCTGGTCAATCTGTTCGGCACAGTGGAACGGGTGGCCTGGGGCATGGATCGCGAGCCGCACCAGTTGCGCGGCGTGGGCGAGACCCTGGCCTTCCTGCGCCAGCCCGAGCCGCCCGGCGGCTGGCGTGAGGCGCTGGACATGCTGCCGCTGATGAAGACGGTGATGGCGATGCGGCCGAAAACCGTGTCGCGGGCGCCGGTGCAGGAGGTGGTGTGGCGCGGCGACGATATCGACCTGACCCGCCTGCCGGTGCAGACCTGCTGGCCGGGGGAGCCGGCGCCGCTGATCACCTGGCCGCTGGTGGTGACGAAGGGGCCGGGCAGCGACAAGACCGACGGCTATAACCTTGGCATCTATCGGATGCAGGTGCTGGGCCGCGATCGCACGCTGATGCGCTGGCTGCGCCATCGCGGCGGCGCTCAGCATCATCGCCGCTGGGGGCAGAGCAAGCGCGAGCCGCTGCCGGCCTGCGCGGTGATCGGCGCCGACCCTGGCACCATTCTGGCGGCCGTGACGCCGGTGCCCGATACGCTGTCGGAATATCAGTTCGCCGGGCTGCTGCGCGGCCGCAAGGTAGAACTGGTCGATGCGGTCAGCCAGCCGCTGAAGGTGCCGGCCACGGCCGAGATCGTGATCGAGGGCGAGGTCAGCCTGGACGAGTATGGCGACGAGGGGCCTTACGGCGACCACACCGGCTATTACAACAATGTCGAGCCGTTCCCGGTGTTCCGGGTGACCGCCGTCACCATGCGCCGCAAGCCGATCTATCTGTCGACCTTCACCGGCCGGCCACCGGACGAGCCATCCGTGCTGGGCGAGGCCCTGAACGAGGTCTTCATCCCGCTGATCCGCCAGCAATTCCCCGAGATCACCGATTTCTGGCTGCCGCCCGAGGGCTGTTCCTATCGCATCGCCGTGGTCTCGATGCGCAAGGCCTATCCGGGCCATGCCAAGCGGGTGATGATGGGGGTGTGGTCATATCTGCGTCAGTTCATGTACACCAAATGGGTGATCGTGGTCGATGACGACATCAACGCCCGCGACTGGAAGGATGTGATGTGGGCCCTGTCGACCCGCATGGACCCGGCCCGCGACATCACCCTGATCGAGGGCACCCCGATCGACTATCTCGATTTCGCCAGCCCCGAATCAGGCCTGGGATCGAAGATCGGCCTGGACGCCACCAACAAATGGCCCCCTGAGACCAAACGCGAATGGGGCACCGAGCTGCGCATGGACCAGGACGTCGTCGATCGTGTCGACCAGATGTGGTCACGGCTGGGGCTGCCGGGGTCGGGCAAGGCGATCTGGAAGCCGAAGTAAGGACATCCATCATGCCCCTGGGCCACATCACCCATAGTTGACGCTACAACTTTCACGCCCACATAGTGATGTGTGGCCTACCCGTAGTCGGCAGGGCTCCCATCATCCTGTATGTCGAATACGCTTCGCTCGTGGTTCTTGAGCCTCACAGGACCGAATACGTCCAGACAATGTCTGGGCAGTCGTTAGCTGCGCTTCTACGGCAGTGGGCCAAGAGGAACTCTTATGACCAAAATTGTTGGGATTGATAAACTACAAAGGAAACTCTCCGAAGCCCGCCGCGCTGTGAATGAGCTAAACGGTGATTTGGGGACTGTCGAATTCAATCCTCATGACGCAGCGAGCATCGAGGCAGCGATCCAATCTGTTAATCGATTAGGCTCCAGATTCAATCACATCCAGAACGCGATGACGGCTGCAAGAGCCACGGCTGAGAGGAAATTGGCTGCAAGCTTGTCGTAGCGGGTCGCGGCACGCCTGAAATCCTTGAGGCGGCAGAAAGCGTTCTCAACGAGATGGCGATTACCATAGCGCTTCCGGTCATAGGCCACCTTCCGTTTTCGGTTCGTCCGCCCTGGGATCACCGGAACCGTACCGCGATGCCGCAAGGCCTTCCGGAGCCTGTCTGCGTCATAACCTTTGTCCGCGATGAGGTAACGGACTCTGGGCATCCTGGGCAGCAACAGATCTGCTCCAGTCATATCGGATGCGTTTCCGGCCGTGAGCACGAGCGTATGAGGTCGCCCGAGAGTATCCGTCAGGATGTGGATTTTGGTTGTTTGTCCGCCCCGTGACTTGCCGATCGCCTGAACGTTCGCCCCCGCCCTTCCGTCATATGGCTTCCCCCATGTGCAGAGCGGTGAGCCTTCACGTAGGTTGAGTCGATCGCCATTGATTTCGTGACGGCTCCGGACGCGGCCAAAGCCTCTACCAGGCTCGTCCAGAAACGACGGCGGGACCAACGGTTGAAGCGGTTGTAGATGGTTGTCGACGGTCCATACGCCGCCGGGCAGTCGCACCATCGACACCCGGTCCGCAGCACGTGGATGATCCCCGAAATCACCCGCCGGTCATCCACACGCCGGGCACCCGGCTGGTTCTTGGGCAGGTGCGGTTCGAGCTGCGCCCACTGTTCGTCCGACAACCAGAAAAGCTGAGACATCGTGTTCCTCGTGGCTATAGGCCATTGGAATCACACAATGATCTCATTATCAAGATGTTGGTTAGGTTTTGACCCTAGCATTACAGTTGCGTATTTCCTAAAGTTCTGAATCAATGGGTGACCATGATTCGGAGGGTCATGGAATGTCTGGTT
>NZ_BMDZ01000033.1 GCF_014636235.1 Tistrella bauzanensis | reverse complement strand
GCCCAAGCTCCCGATCAGCCGCAAGCGAAAACGGGCCGGATGGTCCGATGAATTCGCAAGGTCGATCATTGGGCAAATGCGATTGCCCTGCTTCAAAGGGCTGCGTGGATTTCCTATCTGACCTATGATATGGACGCTTGGCATTGTCCCCCTCGGAGCCCCCTCCCATGCCGCAGTCGATCATCGACCTGCTGATGTCTGCCGGCCTGGCCGGAGTGGCGTTCCTGGCCTTTGCCGAGAAATACGTCCCGATCATCCCGTCCTATGTGATGCTCGCGGCCTTCGGTGCGCTCGGCGACGAGATGGAAGGCGGGCTCGCGGCCACGGTCGCCGCGGCGACGCTGGGCTCGGTCGTGGGCGCGCTCGGCTGGTACTGGCTGGGGCGGCTGCTCTCAGGGCGGGCCGAGCGTCTCGTCGCCCGTCGCGGCCGCTATATCCTGCTCACCCCGAAGCTTTACGACCGGATGCGCGGTGCCTATGGCCGGCATCCGTTTCTGGTCACCCTGGTGGCCCAGACCATTCCCACCGTGCGGATCTTCATCGGCCTGCCTGCCGGCGTGATGCGCATGCCGTTCCGGCCCTATCTGGCGGCGACCGTGCTGGGCACGCTGATCTGGAACGCGCCGCTGGTGATGCTGGGCGATGTGCTGGCGGAAAGCCGCATGGACACCGCCCATGTCATGATGTGGTTCGCCGCCGCGATCCTGGCGGTCGAGGTCACCGCCTTCGTCGTCTGGCGGCTGATGCGACGGGGTGGCGGCGGGCATGGCCCCGGCGCTATCGGTTGAACGGCCGCCGTCGGGTGAAGACGGCCGGCGATCACACCGCCGGCGGCGCCAGCCGCGCGAAGCCTGCCTGCCGCCGATAGGGGAATGACGGATAGGCCGCCGTCGTCAGACTGGCCGCATCCAGTCGCGCCACCTGATCGGGCGTCAGTACCCAGCCGGCAGCACCCAGATTGTCACGCAACTGCGCCTCGTTGCGCGCGCCGATGATCACCGTTGCCACGGTCGGCCGGCGGAGCAGCCAGTTGATCGCGATCTGCGGCACCGTGCGCCCGGTCTCCTCGGCCAGCTCGTCCAGCACATCCACCACCCGGAACAGCAGCGCGTCATCGACCGGCGGGCCGAATTCGGCAGTCTGATGCAGGCGGCTTTCGGCGGGTAGGGGCCGATCGCGGCCGATCCGGCCGGTCAGGCGGCCCCAGCCGAGCGGGCTCCACACCATGGCACCCACGCCCTGATCCAGCCCCAGCGGCATCAATTCCCATTCATAGTCACGGCCGATCAGCGAATAATAGACCTGATGGGCGATATAGCGCGGCCAGCCATGGCGGTCCGCCACCGCCAGCGCCTTCATCAATGCCCAGCCGGGAAAGTTCGACACGCCCACATGGCGCAGCTTCCCCGCCCGGACCAGATCGTCCAGCGTCGACAGCACCTCGACCATCGGGGTTGCCGCATCGAAGGCGTGCAGTTGCAGCAGATCGATATGATCGGTGCCCAGCCGACGGAGAGCGGCATCGACACCGCCGATCAGCCGGCCGCGTGAGGTTCCGGCCTGATCCGGCCCGTCGCCCAGCGGCAGGCCCAGCTTGGTCGACAGCAACAGCCGGTCGCGCCGCCCGCGGATCGCCGCCCCCAACACGGTTTCCGATGCGCCGTCAGAATAGACATCGGCCGTGTCGAACAGAGTGACGCCGGCTTCCAGGCAGATATCGACCAGCCGGCGGGCTTCCGCCGCATCGGTGGTGCCCCAGGCGCCGAACAGCGGACCGCTGCCGCCGAAAGTGCCCGTGCCGAAGCTGAGCACCGGCACCATCAGGCCCGATGCGCCGAGACGTCGGTATTCCATGAGAACGCTCCCGATCATTGATGACTGTCGAGGCCAGAGCATGGACGGCCGGGAATTATGACGATAGCCTGCCGGTCGGCACATGATTTGTGAGTTCAGGTCACGATGGCGCGACTGGAGGTCAACCGATCGGGCGAGATGGAGGTCTTCGTGCGGGTGGTGGAGCGTGGTGGCTTCTCGGCCGCCGCCCGCGACCTTGCCATGACGCCCTCGGCGGTCAGTAAGCTGGTCAGCCGGCTTGAGGCGCGGCTCGGCGCGCGGCTGGTCAACCGCACCACCCGCAAGTTGCAGCTCACGCCCGAAGGCTGCGTGTTCTATGAGCGCGCCATCGCGGTTCTGGCCGGCCTGGATGAAGCGGAACGGGGCGCCTCGGCGGCGGCAGCCCCAGTCGGCCGGCTCAGGATCAGCGTCAACGTGCCGGTGGGCCGGCAGTTTCTGCTGCCGCTGATCGCGGGCTTCCTGGCCGATCATCCACGCCTGTCGGTCGACATCACCCTGACCGATGACGTGGTCGACCTGCTGGACCAGCGGGTCGATGTGGCGATCCGCAGCGGGCCGCTAAAAGACTCAAGGTTGATGACGCGCAAGCTGGGCTCGGTCGGCCAGATGATCGTGGCGTCGCCCGGCTATCTCGCGGCCCACGGCCAGCCCCGGCATCCGGACGACCTGCACCGCCACAACCGGATCGGCTTCGCCTATGCCCGGATCGTCGCCGGCTGGCCGCTGCTGGTCGATGGCCGGATCATCTCGGTGCCGCCCTCGGGCAATGTCCGGGTCAGCGATGGCGATGCCATGCGGCTGCTGGCGATCACCGGGGTCGGGCTGGCCCGGCTGACCTATGCTGCGGTGCGCGACGATCTGGCCGCCGGTCGTCTGGTGCCGGTGCTCGACGCGTTCAACCCCGGCGACCGCGAAGACATCCACGCGCTCTATCCCGGCCAGGGCGGCCAGATGCCGGCACGGGTGCGCGCGTTTCTGGACCTGCTGGCCACCCGGATGCGGGTTGCCTGAGGCGCGCGATCCGGTGTCAGGTCCGGTCAGGCGCAGATGGGTCGCCATATAATCCACGAACACCCTCAGCGTCGGCGACATGTGCCGGCTCGACGGCCACAGGATGCGGAACTGGCCGCCACCGCCCACATGGCTGTCGAGCACCGGCACCAGCCGGCCGTCATCGAGCTGGCGGCGCACGGCGAAATCGGGCAGGCAGATGATGCCCAGCCCCTGTTCGGCCAGTTGGATCAGCGGATCCAGCGTGTTCGCCGACAGGGTTTCGGGCAGGGGGCCGCGCAGCGCCGCCGGGTCCAGTGGCCAGGGTTCCAGCTTGCCGGTGGCCGGATAACGATGATGCAGGCAGGCATGACCGGCGAGATCCGCCGGGCTGTCGGGCCGGCCATGGGCCGCGAAATAGGCGGGTGCCGCGACGATGCGATAGCGGAAACTGCCCAGACTGCGGCTGATCAGCCGGCTGTCGCCACCATCACCGCTGCGCATCACCGCGTCGAAGCCTTCCTCGATCACCTCCACCAGTCGGTCGCTCTGGTCGATATCCAGGGTGATATCGGGATAGGCGCGCATGAAGCCGGCGATGACCGGCATCACCAGCATGCCGATCAAGGGCAGGCTGATCCGCAACCGGCCGCGTGGCACTGCGCGTGCCTGGAGCAGATCGTGCTCGGCCGCCTCGATCTCGGCGAAGATCCGCCGGCAGCGCTCCAGAAACGACTGCCCCTCGGCCGTCAGGGTGATGCTGCGGGTGCTGCGATGGAACAGCCGCACGCCCAGCCGGTCTTCCAGCCGCGCCACCGCCTTGCCCACCGCCGATGACGACACGCCCAGCACCCGCGCCGCCGCAACGAAGCTGCCGGTCTCGGCGGTGCGCATGAAAGCCGCCAGCGCGCCCAGTTGATCGATCATCGCATCTCCCCCCCCCCGCGAACCTCCGGGACGGCTGCCATCATCGGCCGTCATTCCGGACAGTCATATCCTTTATCAATGGAATTACAGCCTGTTTTTCCGAAACGGCGCCGGCCGCACGCTGTCCGCCTCGACAGATCGTCGCTCCCTAATCCCTCACAGGCGGATCCATGACCACGACATCGCGAACCGGCACAGCGCGGGCAAGTGCCGCACCTCACGCCAACGAACGGCTGCCTTGGCCGGGGCTTCTGGCGCTGGCCGCAGCCGGGTTCATCACGGTCCTGACCGAGGCCCTGCCCGCCGGCCTGCTGCCACAGATCGGCGCCGGGCTCGGCGTCTCGGCGGCATTGGCCGGCCAGTTGGTGACGGTCTATGCCGCCGGCTCGCTGATCGCGGCCATTCCGCTGGCCACCGCCACCCGCGGCTGGCGCCGCCGGCCCCTGCTGCTGCTGGCCATCGGCGGATTCGCCATCGCCAATACGGTGACCGCCCTTTCGCCCAGCTATACGATAACCCTGGTGGCCCGCTTCCTGGCCGGCGTTTCGGCCGGCCTGCTCTGGGCGCTGCTGGCCGGTCATGCCGGCCGCATGGTGCCCGACCGGATGAAAGGCAGGGCGATCGCGGTGGCGATGGCCGGGATTCCGCTGGCCCTGGCGCGCGGCGTGCCGGCCGGCACCACGCTTGGCGCCATCAGCGGCTGGCGTGCCGGCTTCGGCGTCATGACCGTGCTCAGCCTGATCCTGATCCCCTGGGTGCTGTGGCAGGTGCCGGACTTTCCCGGCGAGGCCCCGGGCCGTCGCCTGCCGGCGCGCCGGATCATCGCCCTGCCCGGACTTGCCGCCGTGCTGGCCGCGACCCTGGCCACGGTGCTCGCCCATAATATCCTCTACACCTATATCGCGCCGTTTCTGGCCCCGGCCGGGCTGGGCCACCGGGTCGATCAGGTGCTGCTGGTCTTCGGTCTGGCGGCGGTGGCCGGCATCTGGCTGACCGGGCTTGCGGTCGATCGCCATCTGCGCCGGCTGGTGCGGCTCGCCATCCTTGGCTTCGCCCTGGCAACCGCTCTGCTGGGGATTGCCGGGCCGCTCGGTCAGCCGGGGCTGATCTGGGCCGGTGTCATTCTGTGGGGCCTGGCCTTCGGCGGCACCCCCACCCTGTTCCAGACCGCCTCGGCCCGCGCCGCCGGTGCCGCCGCCGACATCGCCCAGTCGATGATCGTCACCGCATGGAACCTCGCCATCGCCGGTGGCGGCATTGCAGGTGGCATCCTGATCGGGCAGCCGGGGCCGATGGCCCTGCCCTGGGTCGCCCTGGTCCTGTTGATCGCAGCCGGTCTCGCGACAACCGACCGCTTCGGCATGCGGGCATCCCAGGTGGACTGAGCGAGCGCCCCTTCACACCCCGCCACCACTGCGTGTATCGTCCGGGCACCGATATCTCACGGCACGGGGTCCGATGCGTATTCTCCACACCGCCGACTGGCATCTCGGCCAGGAGCTGCATGGCTTCGAACGCGGTGCCGAGCATGACCGCTTTCTCAACTGGCTGGCCCGGACGATCTCAGATCAGGCGGTCGACGCGCTGGTGATGGCGGGCGATGTCTATGACACGGTCAATCCGCCGGTCGCGGCACAGACCCGGCTGTATCGCTTCCTGAACGGCGTGCTCGACCGCAACCCCGGCCTTCAGGTGGTCATCGTCGGCGGCAATCATGATGGGCCGACCCGGCTGGAACTGCCGGCCCCGCTGCTGGATGCCAGGCGGGTGACGATCCTGGGCGCCATCCCGCGCCAGGACGGCCGGCCGGCACCGGAACACTGCCTCGTGCCGCTCACCGATGCCGGCGGCCGTATCGGCGCGGTGGTTGCCGCCATCGCCTATCCGCGCCCTGGCGATCTGCCGGTGGATGGCGGCGGCAGCGCGGCGCTGGGGCAGATCTATCAGGCGGCGCTGGATGCGGCCACCAGCCGCTTTCCCGGCCTTCCGGTCATCGCCACCGGCCATCTCCACGTCGCCGGCGCCACGGTGTCCGAGACCAGCGAGCGCCCGGTGATGATCGGTGGTGAAGAGGCGATGTCCGCCGGCATCTTCCCCGCTGGGCTCGCCTATGTGGCGCTGGGCCATCTGCACCGGGCGCAGCGGGTGGCGGCCGGCACGGCGGTGCGCTATGCCGGCTCGCCTTTTCCGATGTCGATGGCCGAGCGCAACTATCGCCATTCGGTGGCGCTGGTGACGCTGGCGCCGGATACGGAACCCGACATCCCCCTGCCCGAGATCGACCTGATCGAAATCCCGCGCCCGGTGGCCTTTCTTCGGGTGCCGGCCGACGGTGCTCTGGCCCCCGACGATGCCATCGCGGCGCTGACGGCGCTCGACATCGCCCCGATGCCCGAGCATGCGGAACTGCGCCCCTTCCTTGAGGTGGTGGTGCAACTGGATGCCCCGGCCCCCGATCTGCGTCGCCGGCTGGATGCGGCACTCGATGGCAAGCCCGTGCGGCTGGCGCGGGTGCGCAGCCTGCATGCCGGTGCCGGCGGCACGCTTGGCGATGGCACCGCCGCCATGGCCGGGCTCGACGAGATCAGCCCCGCCGAGGTGTTCGCGCGGCTGCATCGCCAGAGGTTCGAGACCGATCCGCCTTCGGCGCTGATCGACGGCTTCCGGCATCTGCTGGCCGATGTCGCGGCGGGCGACGATCAGGACGACCTGGTTGCCAACACGACTGGGCATGAGGTGCCGCGATGAGACTGCTCCGGCTCAGCGGCCGCAATCTGGCCAGCCTCAGCGGTTCGTTCGAGATCGATTTCGAGGCCGCACCCCTGGTCCATGCCGGGATCATGGCGATCACCGGCCCGACCGGCGCCGGCAAATCGACCCTGCTGGATGCCATCTGTCTGGCGCTGTACGACGCGGTGCCGCGCAGCGCCGGCGCCGGACGGATCGACGGCCAGGATATCCAGATCACCGATGGCCGCCGGGTGATGTCGCATGGCGCGGGCCTGTCCGAAGCCGAGATCGACTTCGCAGGCGGCGACGGCCGGCGCTATCGCGCGACATGGCGGGTGCGCCGCGCCCGGGGCAAGGCCGATGGCAGTATCCAGGCCAGCAGCCGGTTGCTGATCGACATCGCCAGCGGCGACGTCATCGCCAACCAGAAAAAAGAGGTCGCGGCCGAGATCATCCGGCTGATCGGGCTGGATTTCGACCAGTTCCGCCGCGCGGTGCTGCTGGCCCAGGGCGAGTTCGATGCCTTCCTGCGCGCCGAACCGAAGCTTCGGGCCGAACTGCTTGAGAAGATCACCGGCACCGCGATCTATGGCGCCCTGTCACGTGCCGCCCACGACCGCGACCGGCAGGCCCGCGCCGGCATCGCCGCGATCGAGGCGCGTCTGGGTGAACACCGCCCGATGACCGCTGAAGACCGGGCCGGCGCCGAGGCGGCGGCCGAGGCCGCCCGCGACATGGCGGCAAGGGCCGCCAGGGCACAGGCGGATGCCGCCGACCAATTGCGGCGCGTGGAACAGCGGCTGGCGCTGGCCCGTGCCCGCGACGCCGCCGCAGCGATCCTGGCCGAGGCGGAGGCCGCCGACCGCGCCGCCGATCCGGACCGCGCGGCGCTGGATCGCGATCGCCGCGCCTTTGGCCTGCGCGCGGACTGCAGCGCCGCCGATGACGCCGTGGCGCGCCATAGCGTCGCCCATGCGGCCGAAGCCGAAGCGGCGGAGCGGGTGACCGCCGCCGAGGCGGCGGTCACCGCCGCCGACATCACCCGCGACGCAGCCTGTGCCGCGCGCGATGCCGCCACCCATGCCGCACGCGCCGTGGCGCCGGCGATCGCCCAGGCCCGCCTGCTCGACAGCCGGATTGCCGATGCCGCCGCCGCCGCGACCGAGGCTGGTGCCGAGGCGCAACGCGCCGAGATCCATGCGGCCGAGACGGCCGAGGTAGCCCGCCGGATCGACGCCGCGATCGCTGCCACGACGCAACGCCATGCGGCCGCGACCGCCGATCTGGCCCGACATCAGCAGGCGGCGCCGGCCCTGGCCGATCGGGCGGCGGTGCTGGCACTGATCGACGAGCGCGCGCCGCTGGATGCGGCGCAGGCCGAACGCGCCGCCGCGATCGCGGCACATGATCGCGAGGACGCCGCCGATACCCGCCGGCTGGCGGCGCTCACCGCCGAACGCGACGCAAGGGCGGCACAGCTCGACATGATCGCACCGGCGCTCACCGCCGCCGAGGCCGCGGCCGATCAGGATGCGGCACGGGATCTGCGCGACCGGCTCGACCGGCTGGGCATGATCGCAACCCTGGTCGACAGTCTGCGCGACGGGATCGTCGATGCGGCGGAAGCGCTGCGGCACAGCGACGGCTTGCGCGCGCAACTGATCGCCGTGGACGCCGCCATCACCGCCGCCGCCGCTCGCGCGACCGCCGCCACCGCCGCGCTGCCGGTCAGTGAAGCCCGACTGGACGAGGCCACCCGCGCCCGCGACCTCTCGGATGCCACGGCCGACGAACATGCCCGCCGGCTGCGCGCGCTGTTGATCCCCGGTGCGCCTTGTCCGGTCTGCGGATCAACCGACCATCAACGCCAACGGGTCGAGCCGGATGCGGCCGGCGACCTGCTGGCGGCACGGCTGGACGAAGACCGCGCCCGGGTGCGCGCGCTTAGCGCCGAGGCGAACCGGCTGCATGGCGAGATCGCCGCCGCCCACGCCCGGCATGGCGATGAACGGCGCCGGCGGGCGGAGATTGAGGCCGCGATCGCCGATGCCACCGACACGCTGGCCCGCATCGCATCCGACCATGATCAGGTGCTGCTGGCACTGGATGCCGCCGCCGCCGAGGCCGGGCTCACCGATGCCCCCCTGCTGCCGGTCGACCTTCAGGCCACCGCGCGATGCCCCACGCCGACCGCGCTTGCTGATGACTGGCACGATCTGATCGCGCATGAGGCCACCGCCGCCCGTGAGCGGCTGGATGCGATCGATCAGGCAATGGCCGAGGCGCGCGCCCTGCGCGACCACCGGGACAAGCTGCTGGCCGATCGCGATGCCGGCGCCGCCCGGATCGCGGCCATCACCGCCGAGGCGGCCGAACGCCGGGCGCTACGGGCGCGACTGGACCAGCACCGTGCCGATCTGGCCGCACAGGCGGTGCGGATCGATGCCCGGCTGGCATCCCTGCTGGACGCGACCATCCCCGACTGGCAGCAGCGTATCGCCGCCGATGCCGCGGGTTTCGCCGATGTGCTGCGCACCGTCGGCGAGGCCATCGACCATGCCCGCCAGCAGCTTGCCACCGCCGAGGCCGATCTGGCGCGGCTGGCGACGGAGCTTGCCGCCGCGAAGGCCACCGCCCAGGCGGCAGCCGACCGCCGGCAGGCCGCCATCACCCAGGCCGGGCGGCTGGCGGCGGCGCGAGACGACCTGCTCGCCCAACGCGCCGCATGCCTGGACGGCCAACCGGTCGACGCGGTCGCGGCGGCCCATGACCAGGCCTGCGCCGCCACCGCCGCCCAGGCCGAGGCAGCAACCGCCGAGGCCGAAGCCGCGCGTCGGACGCTGGCCGTGATCGCGGAAGCCCGGCGCGGCGCCGTGCAGGCGGCCGAAGCCGCCCGCCATGATGCCAGTGCGGCACAGGCGGCGCTGGAGGCTGCCTGTGCCGCCATCGGATGTGATGTCGATACGGTCCGGGCCGTGATTGCCCGTGGTGGCACGGTGCTGGAGGCTGAGGCGGAGCGGCTGGCAGCGCTGACCCGCGCGGTCGGCGATGCCCGCGCCACGCTGGCCGCCCGCGCATCCGATCTCGACCGGCATCTGGCCGACCCGGCCACCATCGCCGCCGGCGCCGACACCGCCACCATCGACATGGCCATCCAGGCATGCGATGCGGCGCAGGCCGCCCGCGATCTGGCCGATGACCGGCTGCGTCAGGCCCTGCAGGTGATCGCCGCCGATGATGCGGTTCGCCAGACCGCCGGCGCGCTGGATGCCGAGCTTGCCGCGGCGCGGCAGGCAGCGGAAGTCTGGGCCGATCTGGACGACCTGATCGGATCGGCCGATGGCACCAGGTTCCGCCGCTATGCCCAGTCGCTGACCCTGGACCGGCTGCTGGCCGGCGCCAACCGCCATCTGGCGGAGCTGCACCCGCGCTATGCCCTGCGCCGGATGGCGGGCAGCGACATGGCGCTGGAGGTGATCGACCACGACATGGCCGACGAGGCGCGCGCCGTCCATAACCTGTCGGGCGGTGAACGCTTTCTGGTCAGTCTGGCACTGGCGCTGGGGCTGGCCGATATCTCGGCCGGGCGGGGGCTTGGTATCGAAAGCCTGTTTATCGACGAAGGCTTCGGCGCGCTCGACCCGCAAAGCCTGGGCCTTGCGATCAGCATGCTGGAACGGCTTCAGGCCACCGGCCGCCGGGTCACCGTCATCAGCCATGTCGAGGCGCTGAAGGACCGGATTCCGGTGCAGATCCAGGTCGTGCCGCAAGGTGGCGGCCGGTCGAGGATCGCGGTTGTGGCCGGCTGACGCGCGGCCACGACCCTGATCACCACCGGCCACCACCGATCCTGGCACCGCAGATCAGGGCGCGCTTAGCCGTTGCGGTACTGGAAGCTGTAGGCATTGATCGCCGGCACCCCACCCAGATGGGCGTAGAGCACAGTGCAGCCGGCAGGGATGCGGCCGGTTTCGATCAGGTCGATCATCGCCTGCATCGACTTGCCCTCATAGACCGGGTCGGTGATCAGCCCTTCCAGCCGCGCCGCCAGCCGCATGGCGGCGTTGGTCTCAGGTGACGGAACGCCATAGGACGGATAGGCATAGCCGCGTTCCAGCACCACATCCTCGGGCGTGATCGCGCGACCCAGCCCGACCGCGTCGGCGGTGTGCCGCGCGATCCGCAGGATCTGGGCGTGGGTCTCGTCGGGCGTGGCCGAGGCATCGATGCCGATCACCCGGTCCGCCCGGCCGTCGGCCGCGAAGCCCACCACCATCCCCGCCTGGGTGCTGCCGGTCACCGAGCACACCACCACACAGTCAAACCGCAGGCCCATCGCCGCTTCCTGTGCCCGCACCTCTTCGGCGAAGCCCACGAATCCCAGCCCGCCCAGCGGATGATCGGAGGCGCCGGCGGGGATGGCATAGGGCCTGCCGCCGCTGCGGCGCACATCCTCCAGCGCCTCTTCCCAGCTCTGCTTGAAGGCGATGCCGAAGCCGGCATCGACCAGATCGACCCGCGCGCCCATCAGCCGGCTGAGCAGGATGTTGCCCACCCGATCATAGACCGCATCGTGATAGTCCACCCAGTTCTCCTGCACCAGCCGGCAGCCCAGCCCCAGCTTGGCCGCCACCGCCGCCACCTGACGGGTGTGGTTGGACTGGATGCCGCCGATGGTCACCAGCGTATCGGCGCCCTGGGCCAAAGCCTCGGGGATCAGATATTCCAGCTTGCGCAGCTTGTTGCCGCCGAAGGCCAGGCCGCTGTTGCAGTCTTCCCGCTTGGCGAAGATCCGGACCTTGCCGCCCAGATGCGTCGACAGCCGGTTCAGCGGCTCGATCGGTGTGGGGCCGAAGGTGAGTTGATGACGTGGAAACCGGTCGAGATGCATGGCATTCAGCCTCCCCTGACGCGCGGATGGCCCCCGCCATCCTCACCCCCCTCAGGCTCCCGCGGATCGCGGCCGGCGGCAAATGCGTTTTCAACCCGAATCGCGCCTTGAAATATGTCGATATGGTCGAGATAGTCGGTATTAATTGTGCAATTATGGCATAATGCGCTTTAGTATTGCGCATCATCGGCGACGTAGCCCATGGATGACGCGCCACCCCTCGACCGGATCGACCGCAATATCCTGCGGGCGCTGCAACAGGACGCCGACCGGCCCAATACCGAGCTGGCGGCCATGGTCAATCTCAGCCCCACCGCCTGCCTGCGGCGGGTTGAGAAGCTGAAGGCACGCGGCATCATCCGCCGCACGGTCGCCCTGGTCGACCCCGACACGGTCGACCTGACCACCCTGGTCTTCGTGGGTGTGGTGCTCGACCGATCGACGCCCGACAGCTTCGAGGCGTTCGAAGCCGCCGCGCGCGGCCTCAGCGGCTGTCTCGAATGCCATCTGGTCGCGGGCGAGGTGGATTATTTCCTGCTGCTGCGCACCCGCGACCTCGCCCGGTTCAACAAGCTGCATGCGGGCGAAATCATCAAGCTGCCGGGGGTGCGCCAGATCCGCACCTTCTTCGTGCTGAAGGAAATCCTGTCCACGACAGCCCTGCCGATCTGACCCGGCGGCGCCGACACGGACTCTCTGAAAGGCACCCGCACATGGTGGCTCCCAGCTCGGCCTGCTGACGGCGGCGGAGGCCCGCATCGTGGCGCTGGTCAACGACCTGGATCAGGCAGCGCTTTATGGCGCGCCCCCTGGTACAAGACCCGCACACTGGGCCGCATGATCCAGTTGAACACGGCATCGCCCTATCGCAATGCCCGCGGGCGTCTGCGCCGCTGGATGGCAGGGCGCGGCCCGCCTACGAGCCCTCGGCGCGCTGCGGTTGCGGCGCCGCATGCGGAACAAGAGGTTCACGTGTCGCGGTCTGGCCCACCGGCCCGTCATGATCGGTGCCGGTGATCAACCGGGCGCCGCGCTGCAACGTCATGTAATCCCAGGCCCATTTGAAGGCGACGGCGATGCGGTAACGCAATCCGATCAGGAAATAGACATGGGCAAAACCCCAGAACAACCAGCCGATATAGCCGGTCAGCTTCATGCGGCCGCGCTTGACCACCGCCGAACGCCGGCCGATGGTCGCCAGATCGCCTTCGTGATGATAGGTGAAGGGCCGGCTGGCGGTCTTGCCGGCGGCGCGGTCGCGGATCAGGGCCGCCACATGGGCGCCCATCTGCTTGGCCGCGGGCGCGATGCCCGGCACCGGCTTGCCATCGGTGCTGGTGACGCTGGCCGTGTCGCCGATCGCGAAGATCTCAGGATGTCCGGGCACGCTCAGATCGGGTGACACCTGGATGCGGCCGGCGCGGTCATGCGGCGCGCCGATCCAGCGCGCCGCCGGTGATGCCACCACACCCGCGCCCCAGACCACAGTTCCGGCCTCGATCCGGCCATCGACCAGGGCGCTGTCCGGGGGGGTTGTCTGCCCCTCGGCCAGATCGACCGAGACACCATCGGCGTCGCAGGCGGTGACCCGGGCACCGGTCAGCACCTCCACCCCCATGGCGGTCAGCGATGTGCGGGCGTAATCCGCCAGATCCTGCGGAAAGCTCGCGAGGATGCCGGGCCCGGCCTCGACCAGCACCACGCGGGCGGCACGCGGGTCGATGCGGCGGAAATCGGGCGCCAGAATCTTGCGGGCGATTTCCACGATCGCGCCGGCCATCTCCACGCCGGTCGGCCCGGCCCCCACCACCACGAAGGTCAGCAGGCGTTGCCGCAGGGCCTCGTCGCCAGCCATTTCGGCGCGCTCGAATGCCAGCAGCAGCCGACGGCGGATCGTGGTCGCATCCTCGATCCGCTTCAGGCCGGGCGCGGCATCGGCCCAGTCGTCATGTCCGAAATAGGAATGGGTGGCGCCGGTCGCCAGGATCAACTGATCATAGGGTATGGCGATGTCGCCGGCATGAACCACGCGGGCTCGGGTGTCGATGGCATGGACATCGGCCATCAGCACAGTGGCATTGCGCTGCCGGCGCAGGATGCCGCGGATCGGCCAGGCGATATCGGCCGGCGACAGGCTGGCCGTCGCCACCTGATACAGCAAGGGCTGAAACAGATGATGGTTTTCGCGGTCGATGACCGTCACGTCCACCGGCGCCCCGTCCAGCGCCTGCGCCGCCTGAAGTCCTCCGAACCCGGCGCCGATGATCACCACGCGCGGGCGCGATGGCACGGAACCGGCGTCGGCGGGCATTGGTGTGGTGGGAACGGCTTCGGGACGGGTATCAGGCATGGCGGGCACTCCTGCGGCTGTCGCGGCGATACATGCACGGGCAGGAATGACCGTGATCTGTCGCCGCAGTCCGCAGCACCATATGGCGCCCGCCGCAGGTCAATGCCACCGGCAGGGCATCGCCCCACCAGTGGCAAAGTCATGGCACCCATGTCGGATGGCGCCAAGGTGGCCGGGTGCGGACGCGCCGGCTCAGTTGCCGCGCAGTTGCTCCGTCACCTTGGTGACATTGCCCGACACCTCGCTCACATCGCGCGCCACCTGGGTGATGCTGGCAGAGATTTCGCGGGCCGCGGCATCCTGCTGTGACACCGCCGAGGCGATGCTGGCCGAGATGGTCTGCACCTGACCGATGGCGGCGGCGATCGCCTGGATCGCATCCACGGTGCGGGCTGCCTCGCGCTGAACCGACGCGATCTGTTCCACGATCTCGTCGGTCGCGGTCGCGGTCTGCTTGGCCAGCGACTTGACCTCATTCGCGACCACCGAGAACCCCTTGCCGGCGTCACCGGCACGGGCCGCCTCGATGGTGGCGTTCAGCGCCAGCAGGTTGGTCTGGCTGGCGATATTGTTGATCAGCTTGATGACCACGCCGATCCGGTTCCCGGCGGCGACCAGCGCCTGCACGGTCTCGTTGGTGCGTGCCGCCTCGTCAGCGGCCGTCGACGACGCACTTGCGGCGGTGCTCGACCGCGCGGCGATCTCGGCCACGGATGCCGACAATTCTTCGGTCGCCGTCGCCACCACCTGGGTGTTCGCCGTCGCCCTGTCCGCCGACATGCCAACCCGCGCCGACAGGGTGTCGGCAAGGTCCAGAATCGTCTTGCGCCGATCGGCTTCCGCCCGCGCCTCGGCGAATTCGGCCAGCTTCTGGCCGTGGATGTCGATCAGCGAACCACAGGCCCGCAGCGGATTACCCTGGGCATCGCGCGACACGCCGCCCACGGCCCGGAACCAGCGATACTCGCCCGACCGGGTCTTCAACCGATAGGGCACGTCATAACCGGTCCGCCCGCTGCGATCGGCCAGGCAGGCGCCGAAGGCATCTAAGGTCGGGCCGGAATCGTCGGGATGCAGGCGATCGGACCACGAGGTGACATGGTCGGGAAAGCCCTTCATGTCGCCGCGCTCGAAACCGACCAGCCGGCGGAATTCATCCGAAAACCGCCAGACGCTCTTCGGGTCCATGGCGTCGCCGTTATGCAGCGTCGCATCCCACAGGCCCATGCCGGCATGGGTGTCGAGCAAAGCCATGCGTTCAAGCTGGTTGCGTTCGGCATTGATGTCGATCAGCGAGCCGCAGGCGCGCAGCGGATTGCCCTGGGCGTCGCGGGCCACGCCGCCGATGGCGCGGAACCAGCGATACTCGCCGTTCTTCATCCGCAGCCGATAGGGCACGTCATAACCGGTGCGACCGGTCTTGTCGTTCAGGCAGGCGGTAAAGGCCGCGAAGGTCGGCCCCTCATCGGCCGGATGCAGCCGGTCCGACCACGCGTTCACCTTGTCGGGAAATCCCGCCAGATCACCATGGGCGAAGCCGACAAGCCGGCGGAATTCATCTGAAAACCGCCACGACGCCTTGGCATGCATGGCGTCGCCCTCATACAGCACGGCATCCCACAGGCCGACGCCGGCATACTTGCCCAACAGCTCCATCTGGCGGAGCATTTCACTGTCGTTGCTCTGTAGTCTGTTGTTTTTTTGCCAGAACATGATATTGCACCCGCTGCCCAATGAACCTTGAGCAAGCATTTATAGAACGGTCTCGTGAATAATCAGTTAAATCTGCATCGTGGTCTTTCGGGATGAAAATGCGTTCATCACTTGCATTTTCTTTAGCTTATCAACCATGGCGATATGCGGACAAGGTCAAGGCTCCCCGATAAAGGCCGCGAGTTCCGGTGTCTGTTGATGCGCGAACAGGTCTTTGGGCGCGCCCCGTTCGTGGATGCGCCCCTGATGCATGAACACCAGTTCGTCGCAAACCTCGCGGGCGAAACGCATTTCATGCGTCACCATCACCAGAGTCATGCCCTCTTCGGCAAGGGTACGGACCACCGCCAGCACCTCGGCAACCAGTTCCGGGTCCAGCGCCGAGGTGATCTCGTCGCACAACAGCACCTTCGGCTGCATGGCCAGCGCGCGTGCAATCGCGACACGCTGCTGCTGTCCACCCGACAACTGGTCGGGCGTGTGATCGAAGCGATCCGACAGGCCCACCTTGGCCAGCATGGCCCGCGCGACCGCCTCGGCCTCGGCGGTTGCCATCTTCTTCACCACCTTCAGCGACAGCATGACATTGCCGCCCGCCGACAGATGCGGGAACAGATTGAACTGCTGGAAGACCATGCCGACCTTCAGCCGCAGCGCCTTCAGGTCGCGCTCCCGCTCGCGCCCGTCGGCGCGCTCGCCATCGACGATGACCACCCCGTCGGTCGGCCGTTCCAGCCCGTTGACGATCCGCAGCAGCGTGCTCTTGCCCGATCCGCTGCGCCCGATCAGCGCCACCACCCGGCCTTCCTCGATCGAAAGATCGACCCCCTTCAGCACCTCGACCGCACCGAAGCTCTTGCGGATGCCGGCCAGCTGGACCAGCGGCCCCGCGCCCTTGCCCGCCAGGCCGGCACCGGACGCGGCCGCCCGGGTCATCATCGTGTCAGCGTGCGACATTGAGTGTCCTTTCAAGCCGGCGGGCCAGCATCGAGAGCGGGAAGCACAGGGCGAAATAGATCAGCGCGACAAAGCCATAGACCGTGAACGGATCGAAGGTGGCATTGGCGATCATGGTGCCGGCCTTGGCCAGTTCCACGAAGCCGATGATCGAGGTCAACGCCGTGCCCTTGACCACCTGAACCGAGAAACCCACCGTTGGCGGGATCGCGATCTTCAGCGCCTGCGGCAGGATCACCCAGCGCATCCGTTCGGCATAGGACATCGCGAGCGCGCGTGCCGCCTCGTCCTGGCCCTTTGGCACCGCCTCGACGCAGCCGCGCCAGATCTCGGCCAGAAACGCGCCGGTGAACAGCACCAGCGACAGCACGGCGGCGCTCCAGGCCGACACCTCGATACCGATCAGCGGCAGGCCGAAGAACACCAGGAACAGTTGCATCAGCAGCGGCGTGCCCTGGAACAGCTCCACATAGCCGCGGGCGATACCGGCCGGCCATCGCCTGCCCGAGACCAGCGCGAACAGCGCCACCAGCCCCGCCACCGCGCCGCCGGCAAAGGCGATCAGCGACAGCACCACGGTCCAGATCGCCGCATCCAGCAGGTTGCGCAGGATGTCGAGCGTGCCGAATTCAACCATGGACGGCACCTCCGGATGCGGCCGCGGTGGTGGCGGCCCGTCGCGCGGCCAAGGCGGCACGCCGGTTGGCGCCATAGAGCAGGCGGTCACCCAGTTGTTTCAGCAGCGCGCGCGTGCCGATCGCCAGCGCCAGATAGATCGCGGTCGCCACCAGATAGGCTTCGAACGCCCGGAAACTGCGGGACTGGATGAAATTTGCGGCGAAGCTGAGTTCCTCCGCCGCAATCTGCGAACACACCGACGAGCCCAGCATCACGATGACGATCTGGCTGGACAAGGCCGGCCAGATCTTGCGCAGCGCCGGCACCAGCACGACGTGGCGGAAGCATTCGATCCGGGTCATGCCCAGGCTGGCCGCCGCCTCGCGCTGGCCGGCCGGCACGCCCTGAATGCCGGCGCGGATGATCTCGGTCGAATAGGCCCCCAGATTGATCACCATCGCCAGCATCGCCGCTTCCACCTCGCCAAGCCTGACACCGGCGGCGGGCAGGCCGAAGAAAATGAAGAACAGCTGCACGATGAACGGCGTGTTGCGGATCAGCTCGACATAGATCCCGGCCAGCTGGCTGAACACCGCCACGCGTTCAGCCCGGGCATAGGCGCAGGCGATGCCAAGCAGCACGCCGACGACACCGCCGACCAGGATCAACTCGATGGTCAGCACCACGCCTCGCACCAGGACGTCGGCATAGGTCAGGATGGGCGTGAAGTCGAAGCGATAGGCCATGGGGCATCGCCCTTCGAGCGGCGCTGGCGCGGGGGAGCCGGGGCTGAGAGCCGGGAGTCGGAAGCCGGACGGTCAGAGATCGGCCGGCAGCGGCGCGCCCAGCCAGGTTTCAGAAATCTTCGACAGCCGGCCATCGGCCTTGGCGGCGGCGATGATCTCGTTGATCTTGGCCACCAGCGCCGTATCGCCCTTGGCAACGCCGATATAGCATGGCGAATTCTTGATCAGGAATTTGGGTTCCGGCCGGGTGCGCGGGTTGCGCTCAAGGATGGCCGCCGCGACCACATTGCCGGTCGCCACCAGCTCCACCTGCCCCGACAGGAAGGCCTGAATGGTGCCGTTATTGTCTTCATAGCGCCGGATGGTGACATCGGTCGGCGCCACCTTGGTCAGTTCCAGATCCTCGATCGCGCCGCGCGTGACGCCGATGGTGTGGCCGGCCAGATCCGCCGGCCCCGCCACGGTCAGATCGGCCGGGCCGAACACGCCGTTGTAGAACGGCGCATAGGCGTCGGTGAAATCGATCACCGCCTCGCGCTCAGGATTCCTGCCCAGGCTGGAAATCACCAGATCGACCTTGTCGGTGGTGAGATAGGGAATGCGGTTGGCGCTGGTCACCGGCACCAGTTCGGTCTTCACGCCCAGCGCCTCACCGATCAACCGCGCCATGTCGATGTCATAGCCGCGTGGCGCCATATCTGGGCCGACCGATCCGAAGGGCGGAAAGTCCTGAGGCACCGCCACCCGCAGCACGCCCATGGCCTGGATCGTGTCCAGGCCGGCCGCCGCGGCCGGCGCGCTCGCGGTCACCAAACCGACACCGGTCGCGGCCATCACCGCCGCCATGGCCATCGCACCCAGTACGCCACGGCGACGCATCATCATCCCTGCCTTGAACCGACCCGACATCGACATCCCCCATCCCTGAAGATCCCAGGCCCCGACGAGCCCGGTGCATCGCAGCGCCCTGTCCGCTGCTCATGTTTTGAGCGTGATTATATTTGGGGCATGAGTCAATGCGAATTTTTCAGGCAAGTATCGATGCCATCTGCGGCATCCGCTTGCAAAGCCCAGAAAATCAGGACATTCTTCGCCTGAAATATCCGGTCTAACTGGTCTGACCGGTCCAGCCAAAGGAACCAAAATTGGCCGGAGACAGCGTCCCCGAATACGTCGCGGGCCAACTTCAGCGAATGATTCTGGCCGGTGAACTGGCCCCCGGCGCGGCCCTGCCCGCACAGCGCGCCCTGGCCGAACGCCTCGGCGTCAGCCGGGCGTCGCTGCGCGAGGCACTGACCGTGCTGGAAACCCTGGGGCTGGTGCGGGTGCGCGCTGGCAAGGGCGTGTTCGTCGCCGATCCGTCCGCCGATGACACCACGCCGGGTCCGCGTGGCGACCGGCACGACCATGCGGCGCGCGTCTATCAACTTCGCCTGGCGATCGAGCCCTTCGTCGCCGGGCTGGTGGCGTTGACCGCGCATGATGCCGAACTCGACAGCCTGGCCGAAACCGTGGCCGAGATGCGCGCCGCCATCACCGATGGCGATCTGGTGCGCGCGGCCCAGGCGGATGGCGATTTCCACCAGCGCCTGCTGGTCTCGGCCGGCAACCCGCTGTTTCCGGCGGCGATGCGGCCGGCTGGGCCGATGCTGGCTGAAACCCGCCGCATCCCCTTTGCCAACCGCGAGGGCGTGCGCGCGCCGCTGGATGAACATGAACGCATCCTGGCCCAGATCCGCGCCCGCAGCCCGCAAGGCGCGCGCGACGCCATGCACCGCCACATCCTTAGCGCCGCCACCCGCGCGGGCGTGGGCGTGCTGCGGCCCTAACGTCGCCACCCATCCGCCCTTCGATCATGTGCCCCCATCAAGCCGGAAGCCGATCCGATGCCGATTTTCGCGCCCACCGCCGCCATCAACCTCGCCTCCCGCGCCCTCGGTGCCCGCACGCTCAGTTGTTCCGACGATTTCTTCGGGGCGCTGGACCGGCTGATCGACGATGCGCCGCCGGTGTTCGTTCCCGGCAAATACGACGACAACGGCAAATGGATGGATGGCTGGGAAAGCCGGCGCCGGCGCGATGACGGGCATGACTGGTGCGTGCTGGCGCTTGCCGCCCCCGGCCATATCGACGCGATCGAGATCGACACCCGCCATTTCACCGGCAATTTTCCCGCCGCCGCCGGCCTGTGGGCGTTGGCCGGCGACAGCGTCGCCGAAACACCCGCCGCCGATGATCCACGCTGGCGGCGCATCCTGGCGCCGTCTGCCCTGAAGGGTGATGCCGGCAACGCCTTCATGCCTGATGCCGCCGTGATCGCTGCCGCGGACGGCCGTGCCTGGACCCATCTGAAGCTCGACATCTTCCCCGATGGCGGCGTTGCCCGGCTCAGGGTCTATGGCCGCCCCGCCAGCCTGCCCGCCCCACGCGCCGACGGGCTGGTGGAACTGTCATCGGCCCTTGGCGGCGCGCGCGCGATCGCCTGGAACGACGCCCATTACGGCGATCCGCGCCACCTGCTGCTGCCGGGGCTGGGCGAGCGCATGGAAGATGGCTGGGAAACCCGCCGCCGGCGCGAGCCGGGGCATGACTGGTGCATCATCCGTCTGGGAACGCCGGGCAGGGTTGCATTTATTGAAATCGACACGCGCAGGTTCAAGGGTAATTATCCTGACACCTGCTCGGTGCAGGGTGTGATGGCACCCCGGATGGCGGATGCGGCATGTGTGCCGCAAAGCCTGTTCTGGGCGGATGTCCTGACCTCCCGCAAGCTCGGTCCTGATGCCTTCCACGGCTTCGAACCCGATGCGCCGGCAATCCTCTCCCATATCCGCTTCAACATCTTCCCCGACGGCGGCGTCAATCGGCTGCGTATCTTCGGCACGCCTTGCGCCGTGGAGTGATGGTTTGCATGCATACGTTCCCACGGAGCATCCTGCGGCCGCGGCGGCTGACCCGCGCCGACTTCCTGCCGTTCGGCGACGTCATCGACGCCGGCGACACCGGCCGCACGCCGATTGCGATCAATGGCGGCACCTGCCTGCGTCATGACAGCCTGGCCCTGGTGGAAACCGACCCGGCGGGACATGCGGCACTCAGCCTGTTCTTCGCCCATGAACCGGTCAGCCTGCCGCTGGTGATCGAGGTGATGGAACGCCATCCCCTGGGCAGTCAGGCGTTCATGCCGCTCAACCGCTGCCGCTTCATCGTGGTGGTCGGTCCGGCCGAAGACCCGCGCCCGCGCCCGGAAAATCTTCAGGCCTTCATCTCCGACGGCCGCCAGGGTGTCAGCTATCGGCGCGGCACCTGGCATCTGCCCCTCACCGTGCTCGATACGGGCCATCTGCTGGTGGTGGACCGTAAAGGCCCCGGCTGCAATCTGGGCGAACACGTGTTCGAGCCCGGCACCGGCCCGCTGCTGCTGCCGCAGGATCTCTGATCCACCGCAGCTCAGGACGCCCGGGTGTCAAGACACCGGGGCATCCAGAAACCGCTGCGCCACCGGATCACCGGCCGCCGCGAGATTGATCCGCAACCACGGGCCGGGGGCCAGATCCGGCCGGAACACGGCGCCCGAAACCAGCCCGATGCCCCGGGCTTCCGCCGCCTGTACCAGATCGTCCGCATCCGCCACATTGCGGTGGCGCGCCCAGACGAACATGCCGCCGGCGGGGCGGGTGAAGATCTCCCATCCCGCCGCCGCCATCCGTGGCAGCAGCGCCGCCCGCCGCAGCGCCAGCCGGCGGCACAGCGCGTCGGATTGCCGCCGCAGGGCGCCGGTTTCGATCATCACGGCCACCACCTGTTCGGCGAAGCGCGACGAGGCGACGCTGGTCAGCATCTTCACGTCCACGAAGCGCCGCAGATATCCGGGATCGGCGGCGATATAACCCACCCGCAGGGCCGATGACAGCGGCTTGGAAAAGCTGCCGACCATCACCACCCGGTCCAGCCCGTCCAGCGCCGCCAGCCGCACCGACGGCACCCCGTCTTCGAAATCGGCATAGATGTCGTCTTCGACGATGGTCAGGTCGTGGCCCGCCGCCAGGTGCAGCAGCCGGTGCGCCACCGTGGCCGAGGTGGTCGATCCGGTCGGGTTGTGCAGAACCGTGTTGGTGATGAACAGCCGCGGGCGGTGGGCGCGGACCAGATCCTCCAGCACCGCCAGATCCGGGCCTTCCGGCCGCCGCGGCACGCCCAGCATGCGCACACCCTGCAGCCGCAGGAGCCCGAACAGGTTATGATAGCCCGGATCCTCGACCAGCACGGCATCGCCGGGCCGGGTCAATCCCCGCACCACCACGTCCAGCGCCTGACTGCCGCCCGTGGTCAGCATCACCCTGTCCGCCCCCGCCGGCACCGACAGCCGCTCAAGCCGCCGCGCCACCAGCTGGCGCAGCCGGGGTTCCCCCAGCGGTGTGCCGTAATCGATCAGCGCCCGGCCGCCCTCGCGGGCCACACGGCGGATCGCGCGCGCAAGCTCGGTGGTATCGTGCCAGTCGTCGGGCAGGCGTCCGCCGCCCAGGCGCAGCAAGGCCGGCCGGTCGTCATACAGCCGCCAGATCCGGCCCGCGACCGCGCCCACCCCCTCGGCATCGGGCGGTGCCGAGGGCAGCGGCGCCGGCGGTGCCGCGACATGAAAACCGGCGCCGGGCCGCGCCACGATCCGGCCATCGGCCACCAGACGGTCATAGGCCTCGATGACCGTGTTGCGGCTCACCCCCGCATCCACCGCCAGACGACGGATCGACGGCAGCGCCGCACCGGCGGCCGCATCGGGTCCACGCGCCTCGATCCAGCGGCGGATGGCGGCAACTAGCTGATCGGCCAGCGGCTCGGGCCGGCTGCGGTCGATATCCGGCGTCATCCGGCATGGCCTCGCATCGCCTGGGGGCAGCGTTCACTGTACCTGTCATTTGATGGATACGGAACTGGCGATCCGCGCGGCGCCGTGCCTGTCGCCACGGCCCGGCCGGCGGCAGCATGGCGGTCGCGGCCATGTCGGCCGCAAATGGCGGTCGCGGCCATGTCGGCCGCAATCCGGAGCCCGCGCCATGTCCCTCGATCTGTCCGCACGCCATGCCACGACCCGCGCCGGCTCGCCCGCGCGGCTGGCGCTTGCCCTGATGGCCGTCACCACCGCCGCCAATCTGCACACACCGCTGGCGGCGCGCTATGCCATGGCCGACGGCCTGGGCTCAGGGGCGGCAGGGCTTGCCTTCGCGGCCTATGTCGGCGGCGCGCTGCCGATGCTGCTCGCCGGCGCCGGGCTGCCCGACCGGCTGGGGCGCGGGCGCACCCTCAGCCTGGCGCTGGGTCTCGCCGTCCTGGCCGATCTGATCGTCATCGCCCGGCCGGGGCTTGCGGCACTCGGCCTGTCGCGCGCGCTGCTCGGCATCGCCGTCGCCGCCACATCGACGCTTGCCCCCGCCTTCATGACCGCGCAATTCGCCCCCGGCACCGATCCGCGCCGGATTGCCGCCAGGGTCTCCGTCGCCACCACCTTCGGCTTCGGGTTCGGCGCCGCGATGACCGCGCTGTGCCTGATCGTCGATCCGCTGGCCTGGATACGGCCGCTCACCGTCCTGGCCTATCCGGTGCTCGCCGGCCTCGCTCTGCTCGCGGTGTCCGGATTGCCGCAGGGGGCCGGCCGCAGGCCCGATGCCCCGATGCTGCGCCGGCCGGCCTTTCCTGCCGGCACCCTTCCCTTCGGCTTCGCCATTCTCGTCGCCTGGGCGGTGGTGGGCGTGGTCATCGCCGTGCTGCCGGCAACCCTCGCCCGCGCCGGGCTCGACAGCTATGCCGGCCTCGCCACCTTTCTGGTCATCGTGCCCGGCATCCTGGCCGTGCCGGCCGCCCGGCGCATGACGCCGGAGGCAGCCATCCGCCGCGGCCTGCTGATCCTGATCCCGGCCTATGCGCTCATCGCCTGGGGCGCGCTCGACGGCCGGATCTGGGCGGTGTTCACCGGCACCGCGCTGGCCGCGACATCCTGCTATGGTCTGGTGCATGCGGGCGGGCTGGCCGGGGTTCTGATCCGCTCCGGTCGGGCGGCGACCGGTGCCACGGCCGGCTTCTATCTGCTGGCCTATCTGGGGTTCAGCCTGCCGGTCATCGTCACCGGCCGGATCGCCGATCTGGCAGGGCAGGAGGTCGCATTGGGCGGCTTCGGCGCGGCGCTGGTCATGGCCGTGCTGGTTCTGTGCGGCCTGTCGGCCAGAACCTCCCCACGCTGACGGCTGCCACCTGCCCGCGCTTACAAACCGTCCCAGAACCCGCCCTGGAAACGATGCGCCGCCCCGCGATAATGGCTGGCCAGCCGGTCCAGATAGATCCGCCGCACCTCATCCTGCCCGGCCTGATAGCGGTCGAGCCCGCCGTGATCGCCGCCCAGCGCCGCCGCGACCGCGGCACTGCCGGTCAGGGCGCCATGCATCGCCGACAGAAGGCCCTGGGCCGACAGCGGATCGAAGGCCTGGGCGGCATCGCCGATCGCCAGCCAGCCATCGCCGGCAACGCTGTCCAGCCGGGCGCCGCCGGCATCACAGCCGACCGGCGCTGCCAGGGCCTCATCCGCCCCGGCATGACCGGTCAACGCCGACAGATGCCGGGTCGCCAGCCGGGCCTGATGCCACAGCAGAGGATCGGCCAGCATCCGCGCCGCCACCGGTGCCGTCGTGTGCAGCGATGCCAGAACGGCGCCAGAGGGCATGCGCGCCGCATACCACCATCCCTCCGGCACCGCCTCGATCACCGTCCGGTCGAAACCGGGGTCGGACATGGCCCCGGCAATGGCGTTGAACCGGCCATAGAGAGCAATCAACTGCCGGTCGCGCAGCCGTGCCGCCCCCAGCCGGCGGGCGATCGCCGCCCTGCGGCCGGTGGCATCCACCAGCCAGCGCGCCTTGAGCGGCGGGCCGCCGTCGCTGAAGGCCACGCCCCAGTCGCCGTCATCCAGGCGGATCAGATCGCGCACGGCGGCACGTCTGAACCCGGCGCCGGCAGCACGCGCCGCGCGGCGCAGATCGTCGTCGAAGATCAGACGGTCCAGCCGCCATCCGGGGCCGTCGGGGCTGCGCAGGAAATCCGACGCCACCAGATCCGGCGTCGACCATGCCGACCAGTTGCCCCGCACCGGCCTGTGCCCCGCTGCATCGGACGGCACCGGCAGGCCTTCTGCCCGCAACAGACGCAGGGCCGCACCGGGCAGCGCCTCGCCGATCTTGGGCGCGGTCTGAACGCGGTCGGCCATCGTCACCGACAGCCCGGCCCGCGCCAGGGCATGGGCCGCGACCGCCCCGGCGGGGCCGGCACCCGCGACCAGGACATCGACCCCAGGCGCGGGCATGGCAGTATCGGCATGGTTGCCGGGAGCGGTCAGGTGGTCGTCCAATCGGCTGTCATCCATTCCCGGTGGCGGGTCGCCATCCTCAATCGTCGGTATGGCGCACGCGGATGCTTCTGAACGCGGCCAACTGTTCCTCGCTTGCCCAGCCTGCGCGTTCGGCACGCGACAGATTGCGCGGACCGGCCGCAAGCCGCAAGCGTGCCACCTGTTCCGCCGCCTGTTTCAGCCGGCCGCCGGCCAGGGTTTCCACATACATCACTGCCGGCAGGTCCGGGTCGCCGTCAACCCCCGGCCGGGCCTCGACAATGCCCATCGCACCGAAATGGGCGATCATCTCGTCCATCACCTCGGCGACGCTGCCAGTCAGCGCCCGCAACCAGCCGGCGCGGGTCTGGAAGGCGGCCACCCGCTGGTCGCGCGGCATATCGGGGTTGGTGACCAGATCATAGACCTCTTCGGTCAGCACCTGATTGGGCACCCGTGCCGGCCAGAACGACGGCAGATAGGGGTCGTATGCGATGTCGTAACCCGACCGGCAGAACGCCGTATCCCCCTGCCAGGGCAACGCCATCCAGCGGCTGATGTCACCCGGTCCCTGATCATAGACCGGCCCGCCCGGCGCCAGCGCGATCTGCTGGTCCAGAGTCTTGCCGTAATCGGGTTCCACCGCGCCGGCCGGCCGGTGACGCAGCCGGTAGAGCGACATGTACATGGTGCCATGACGCATCGGCCAGGTCATCTCGCAGCCCGGATGGAAAGCGTCGGCCAGGCAGTAGTGCAGCGCCGCCTTGTCGAGCATCGCCGGCTGGTCGGCCAGCGGCACCTGAGCGATGGTGGCGGGCGGCGGACCGGCCCTGGCGCGATCATCGACGAAATGCCCCTCCACCCAGCGGCGCAGGATGGCCTCGCGCACCCGCGACAGCGGCAGGTTGTTGCCCGGCGACGCTTTCGAGAACGAGCCGAAGGCATCGCCATAGAGCCATGGCCACAGCCGCTGCTCGTTCACCGGCGTGTCGGCCGGCCGGAAGGCGTTGAACACCACCTGGCGCAGTTCGATCCACGGATCCTCGCCGTCGGCGCCGGGAACCTGGGCCAGCCGGTCGATCAGCGCCGGATCGTCGAAATCCAGCGGACCGCCCTTGCCGAACATGGCAGCGAAGCCCTTGTTCACCCATTGCAGATTCGACAGCCGCGACAAGACCGGCAGCACGTCGCGGGTGAACGAGATCACCTCCGGCATGGGCAGGCGGCCGTCGTCGATATACATGTCGCTCAACAGGTCGTGCAGCGTCCGCCACGAGATGATGTCGGGCGCGTAATTCGGCGGCGCCACCACCACCCAGGCCGGGTCGACAGGCAGCGGACGGCCATCAATGGTCACCGCCGCCGTGACCGGCCCGTCCGAGATATCGTCATACCAGTCATTGGCATTGTTGAAGCTGTTGGGGTCTTCCGGCCGATAGACCGGCGCGCCCGAGGGTGATGCCGACACGCCCCGGCCGCCCAGAAAGATCAGCCGCCCGGCCGCGTCGGTGCGGATCTCGCCCAGCGGCACCACCACGTCCTTGAACCTGCCGGTATCGAAGGCATGTTCCGGCCCGCCCGACACCGACACGCCGCTGATGCTGCGCGGCCCCGGATCGATGACCAGCGACCCGCGATCGGCGAAGGGCACATCGGGGTTGCGGCGCGGCACGGTCATGGTCACCGCGTCCGGAATGTCGAGCGCCGCCTGGAACTGATACCACGCGGCCTTCTTGTTGGCCGGATGCACGGTCCAGGTGATGTCGGCATTCTCGGCGGTCAACTCGCGCACCACCTGGCCGGCGGCGTTATAGCCATAGATCCGGAACTGCGCCGCCTGGCGCTTGATGGCGCCGGTCTCGTCACGATAGAAGCCCGGCGCCTCGGGCACCGGCCCCACCACCTCGGGGCCGATATACCAGGCCTCGGCCGCATCGCCGATCCGGGCAACACCGATGCCGGGGTGGACGGCCGCGCGCACCACCACGCTGTCGACCGCCGGCGCCACCTGCACCAGCGGCCGGGGCACCGACGGCTCGCCCAAGGCCACACCATTGGCGTTGCGGCGCTGGTCGGCCGACGCGGCATAGACATCGCGCCGCGCCTCGGCGATCGACCCCTGCGGGGTATGGTCGGCGGTCACCCGCCAGATGTTCATCGACAGATTTTCACCATAGGCCGGCTGCCCACGTATGGTGATGTCCTGCGCGGGCAGGATCAGGTCGGCCACATGCACCGGCGGGCTCAGGGCCTCGTCCCAGCGCACGGTCGCCTCGTCCAGCGGCATCAGCGCCGGATCGGTCCGGAACTGGACCATGAAACGGAAGCTCGCCTCGCCGGCGCGCAGCCGCGCTTCCAGATCGGCGGCCAGATAGGTCGGATCGGCCGGACGTTCCGGCAGCGGATCGGCATCGATCGCCGCTTCCAGCTTATATTTCACGAACCGGCCGGGGCCATAGGCGAAGGGCACGCCGCTCCAGTAATCACTGCCCAGGCAGCTTGCCACCGGCTTTGCCATCTCGTCGAGCATCCGCGCAGTTTCGGGGTGTGCCTCCAGATAGGGACCATAATCGCCATTGATCACGCCGGCGCGCGTGAATTCGCACATATCGCGGGCGGTGTTGACGAAAAACACGTCGAAGTTCTGAAGAATGATGTCGAAGGTGGTTTCGGTCGGCGCCCCGAAGATCTTCGGGATCGGGGTGTCGAACAGCTTGATGCCGATGCCCAGCGTCGTCTTGTAATCGCTGATCGTCGGCAGGGTGTCGGACGAAAACCGCACCCAGGCCGGATATTCGGTGCCGGCGAACAGGCCCACCTTCAGATCTTCGGGCAGGTCGGGCCGGATGCGGAACCGGCCCGCCGCCACGCCATGCGGCTTCAGGAACACCGGGCGCAGCGCCGGGCACTGGCCCTTGGCGATCCGTCCGCCCTGCACGATATTGACGAACATGTCGACCAGCGATCCCACCGGATCGGTCGCACAATCGACGGCGGCTGTCGCCCCGGCGCCAATGCTGGCGCCGGATGCGGCATCCTTCAGATGATCGGTCACGGCTGCTCTCCCCACCCTGGTTGCTCCGGTTCACCCGGAGACACATTCGTCACCTATTGTGACGCATGCCACAACCATAGCAATGATTTCTGACAGCCGTACTGCCGCGTCAGGTGATGGATCCCTCGGCCTGCGGCGCATAGCCGAAGCCGGTTGCCGGTGCAGCGGCAGTCTCCACCCACACGCTTTTCACCCGCACATATTCCAGCAGCCCCTCATAGCCGCTGGACCGGCCATAGCCGCTCTCTCCGAACCCGCCGAAGGGCGACATGACGCCAATGGTCTTGTAGCCGTTGATCCAGAAGGTGCCGGCATTCACCGCCGCCGCCACCCGATGGGCGCGGGCCACATCCTGCGTCCACACAGCACCTGCCAGCCCGAAGCGGCTGTCATTGGCGATCGCCACCGCCTCGTCCTCGTCATCGAACGGCATGACCGACACCACCGGGCCGAAAATCTCCTCACGCGCCACCGCCATGACATTCGACACCCCGGCCAGGACCGTCGGCGCGTAGAAGAAGCCGCCGGCGAGGCGCGCGTCGTCCAGCCCGGCGGGCCGGCCGCCACCGGCCACCGCCACGGCGCCATCCGCCAGGCCGGCCGCGACCAGATCGCCGATCCGGCGGTGCTGGGCGCCGCTGATGATCGGCCCGATCCGGGTCGCCGGGTTCAGCGGATCGCCGATCGCGATCCGGCCCGCCGCATCGGCCAGCCGCTCGACCACCTGGTCATACGCCCGGCGCTGCACCAGCAGCCGCGACCCGGCCACACAGGACTGCCCGGCGCCCGAGAAGATCGCTGCCTGTGCGCCAAGCACCGCCCGGTCCAGATCGGCATCGTCGAACACGATGTTGGCGGATTTGCCGCCCAGTTCCAGCACCGTCGGCACCACCCGCATGGCCGCCTGGGCGGCAATGCGGGCGCCGGTCGCGGGCGATCCCACGAACACCACCTTGGCGCAAGCCGGGTGGGCGATCGCCGCGGCACCCACCGTATGGCCGGCACCGACCAGCACGTTCACCGCCCCCGCCGGCACACCGGCTGCGGTGATGATCGCCCCCAGCGCCACCGATGACAGCGGCGTCAGCTCCGACGGCTTCAGCAGCACGGCATTACCGGTGGCCAGCGCCGGCGCCAACTGCCAGCCGGCGGTGAACAGCGGCGCGTTCCAGGGCGTGATCTGGACCACCACGCCATAGGGTTCATAGCGGGTATAGTTCAGATGGCCGGATGGCACAGGGATCACCGCGCCATGCAGCTTGTCGGCCCAGCCGGCATAATATTCGAACATCTCCGCCACCTTCAGCGCCTCGGCGCGGGTGTCGGCCAGGGGTTTGCCGGCGGTCAGGCTTTCCAGTCGTGCCAGATCGTCCAGCCGGGCGCGTATGGCCACGGCCGCCGCCCACAGCACGCGGCCACGGGCGGCATGGGTCAGCGCCGCCCACACCCGCTGCCCGGCCCGCGCGGCCTCTGCCGCCGCATCGACGACATCGGCGCCGCCATCGGCCAGCGTCACCACGATGCGGCCTGTCGCGGGGTCGACAAGGTCCAGGGCGTCGCCGGTGCCGGCAAGGATCCGGCCGTCGACAAAGCTGCCGAAGGTCTCCGATCCGGTCAGACGGGTGAAGATCGCCCGGATCTCGGGCAGGGTATCGTCGGGGCGCATGACATGGGTCTCCGGTTTCAGAACGCGATCAATCGAGGGCGGCGATGCGGTTGAAGTCTTCGTCATCGCCCAGCGCATCGGCACTGTCGCGCCACAGCCGGGCCGCGACATCGAGCAGCGGCATGGATGTGCCGGTATCGCCGGCCAGCGCCTGAGCCAGCCCCACATCCTTGCGCATCAGCCCCATGGTGAAGCCGCTGTCGAACAGGCCCGACAGAATCCAGCGCGGAAAGTTGACCTCCGAGACGCCGGCGCGGCCCGATCCGGCATTCAACGCACCGATCAGGGTCTCGGCATCGACCCCCGCCGCCACGCCCATGCGCACCGCTTCCGACACAGTCAGCAGATGGGCGGCACACAGCAGGTTGTTCACCAGCTTGACGACATGGCCGGCGCCGACATCGCCGCAGAGCGACAGCTTCGCCGACAGCGCATCCAGCACCGGCTGTGCGCGGGCGATATCCGCCGCGGCACCGCCGACCATCATGGTCAGCGTGCCGGCGGCGGCGCCGGCGGGTCCACCCGACACCGGCGCATCGACCAGCGCATGACCGGCATCCGCCAGCATCGCCGCCAGCCGGCGGGTGACCGCCGGTTCCGACGTGGTGGTGTCGATCACCAGACGATCGGCCAGCCCCGCCGCCATCAGCCCGTCATCGCCGGTCAGCACCACTTCGACATGACGCGCCATCGGCAGCGACAGCACGGCCACCGGTGCTGCGGCAAAGGCGGCGGCCGGGCTGTCGGCAAGCGCGATACCGGCGGCGGCGGCCCGCGCCCGCGCCCCGGGGCCGGGGTCGTATCCGGTGACGGCGAAGCCGGCGCGCGCCAGGGTTTCCGCCATCGCGGCACCCATATTGCCCAGCCCGATCACGGCCACCTGCCTGTCGGTCATGTCACTGCTCCCTGAACTGAACCCGCTATTCGCGGTCGTTTGCGGGCAAGGCGCGACGACTTGCCGTCACCATGCCATCATCTTCACAATCCGCATCCGCCACCGGCTCAGCATGCGCAGCCGGCAAATCGCCGCTCAAGCGCTATTGCCGGAACGCCGCGTTGCCGTTATGGCAACGGTTGGCGACGCAAACTGACAAGGTGGAGACCGGGCGATGCTCAGGATCGACGACAAGCCCTTGCGCTATTTCCTGGCGGTGTTCGAGGCCGGATCGATCCGGGCGGCGGCCGACGGCCTGCACATCGCGCCTTCCGCGATCAGCCGTCAGATCGCCGGCATGGAAGCCGATCTGGGCGTGCTGCTGATGGAACGCACCAAGCAGGGCATCCGCTTCACCGAGGCCGGCCGGCTGGTCGCCGGTCATGCCCGCCGCCGGCTGGAACTGGATGACGGTTTCGCGGCCGAACTGGCGGCGGCCAAGGGCGGCATCGCCGGCCGGGTCCATGTCATCACCGGCGAGGGCTTCGTGGTCGACATGATGCACCATGCGGTCGCGGCGCTGGGCACGGCCTTTCCCGATGTCCAGCTATCGATCGATGTCGGCGGCACCGACCGGATGATGAACGGCATCCTGAAGGACGCCTATGATATCGGCCTGGTGTTCAACCCGCCGCGCCTGCCCGAACTCGACGTGCTGGCCGAAGCGGAAAAGCCGCTCTGCGTGCTGGTGCCACCGCATCATCCGCTGGCCGGCCGGTCCAGTTGCACCCTGGTCGAAACCCTGGACATGAAGGCGGCGCTGCTGGCCGAAACCTTCGGCGTGCGCAAGCTGATCGCCGGCGCCGAGGCCGCATCCGGCCTGCGCATCCGGCCGGCCCTGGTCACCGACTCGATCAATGTGGCCATGCATTTCGTGCTTGCCGGCTGCGGCATCACCTATCTGCCGGCCTTCGCCGTGTCGCGCCAGCTCCGCCGTGGCGAGGTCAGCGCCGTGCCGCTTTCCGATCCCGCCCTGGCGCATGTGCCGTCGCGGATCGTCGTTCGCGGCGGCCGGCCGCGCACCGGCGCCGTGCGGGCGGTGGCCGAGTTGATGGCGGCACGGATGGAGGCCTTCGGCGCCGAGGCCATGTGAGCCGTGGATCGCCAGCCGTTGCCGCTGCGGCAACGGCTGCGTGTGATTAAAGTGCTTGCCGTCCGGTGTCACGGTTTTGATTCTGGGGGGATGACAAGGGCCGGCCGGCCTGCGCGCCGGCCGGCCCGACAAATAACGCGCAGAGCCTGGGAAGGCCACGTCATGCCCCGGCCATGTCCGGGGCGGTAACCTCCATTCCGCCGGGGGGACGCAACATGTCCGTCGTAAAAGAAACCATGCAGCTGTGGCGGCTGCATCTTGCCGTGCTGGTGCTGGCGATCATCGCCGAGCTGATCGGCATCCAGCGCATTCCGATCGGGATCGGCGCCATCCTGCTGCTGCCGCTGCTCTATGCCTTCGTGATGGCGGCGCTGCTGAACCCCAACATCATCAAGCCGGCCGCCCGGCTGATCGGTACGCGTGAGGTCAAGGCCGCCTCGCCGCTGATCGTGATCGCGATCATGCCGTTCATCGCCAAATTCGGCACCACCATCGGCCCCGCCATCGACAAGATCATCGCCGCCGGCCCGGCGCTGCTGCTTCAGGAACTGGGCAATCTGGGCACGGTGCTGATCGCGTTTCCGATCGCGGTCTGGGTGCTGAAGCTGGGCCGCGAGTCGATCGGCGCCACCTTCTCGATCGCGCGCGAGCCAAACATCGCGATCATCGCCGACCGCTACACCCTGAAATCGCCTGAAGGCACCGGCGTGATGGGGGTCTATGTCATCGGCACCCTGTTCGGCACCTTCATCTTCGCCATCCTGGCCTCGGTCTTCGCCACCGCCGGCTGGTTCGATCCACGGGCGCTGGCCATGGCCTGCGGCGTCGGCTCGGGTTCGATGATGGCCGCCTGCACCGGCGCGCTGGCCTCGGCGCTGCCCGCCATGAAGGATGAACTGGTGGCGCTGGCCGCGGCATCCAACCTGCTGACCTATGCGACCGGGCTGTATGCCGGGCTGTTCATCGCCCTGCCGATGGTCGAGAAGCTCTATGTCATGGCCCGCGGCCGTGACGATGCCACGGCGCGCCGCGCCGCCGAAGCCGGGGAGTGAGACCGATGTCCGATACCACCCTTCAGGCCCCGGCCACCCCTGATGAGCGCAAGCTCAACCTCGTCGATCACGCTTTGGTGCTGATCGTGATCTGCGCCATCGATCTGGTGGTCAATGCGGTCAATCACCAGGTCGGCTTCCTGCACAACCTGACCGGCATGGTGGTGCTCTATGCCATCTGCATGGCCGGGCTGGTGCTGACCCGGATCATGCCGTTCTATCTGCCCAGCGTCGCCTGGATCTCGCTGGTCGGCATGGCCGTCACCCTGCCCTTCGTGCCCGGATCGGACTGGGTGGTGGCGCAGGTGACGGCGATCGACTTCCTGGCCCTGACCACCCCCACCCTCGCCTATGCCGGCTTCGCCATCGCGCGTGAGGAAATCGCCACCGCAAAGACATCCGGCTGGAAACTGGCCGTGGTGGCGGTGATGGTGTTCTTCGGCACCTATCTGGGCTCGGTGCTGATCGCCGAGTTGATGCTGGCCTGGACCTGACCGGTTCCCACATCCTTAGTCATGATCCACGCGTCATGGCGCCCGGGCATTGCCGTCCGGGCGCCATCCTCCGTCGGAAGCGCCCCCCATGTCGCTCAGCCTGTTCGACCTGTTCAAGATCGGCATCGGCCCGTCGAGTTCCCATACCGTGGGCCCGATGGTGGCGGCACGGCGGTTTCTCGATGCGCTGGACCGCGACGGCCGCTTCAGTGCCGTGGCCGGCATCACCGTCGAGATCTATGGCTCGCTTGCCCTCACCGGCCGCGGCCATGCCACCGATACCGCGATCATCCTGGGGCTTGCCGGTGAAACGCCCGACGGCGTCGATCCCGACCTGATCGCCGGGCTGGTCGAGGGGGTCCGGCAATCGCTACGTCTGGCGGCGCTGGGCCGGCGGCTGATCAGCTTCGACCCCGACACCGATCTGGTCTGGCGGCGCAAGGACACCCTGCCCCATCACACCAACGGCATGACCTTCATCGCCCGCGACGCAGGCGGCGCCGAGATTGCCCGCGACAGCTTTTATTCCATCGGCGGCGGCTTCGTGATCAGTGCCACTGAGGCCGATGCCGCCGCCGGTGATGCGCCGGTTCATGGCGATCGCGGCGCCCTGCCGCTGCCGTTCAGCAGTGCCGCCGAGCTGCTGGCCCTGACACGGCACCATCAGATCGATATCGCCGGGATCGTGCGCCGCAACGAGCATGCGCTGTGGGGGGCACCCGAAACCGCGCGCCGGCTGGCGGCGATCAAGGCGGCCATGCTGGGCGCGGTCGATCGCGGACTTGCGACCGACGGTCCGCTGCCCGGCCGGCTGACCCGGCGGCGCGCCGCCGATCTGGCCCGCCGGCTGACCGAACGCGCCGGCGCCAATGCCCTGCCGGCGCTGGATGGTTTCGAACGGCTATCGGCCTATGCGATCGCGGTCAACGAGGAAAACGCCGCCGGCGGCCGCATCGTCACCGCGCCCACCAATGGTGCCGCCGGCATCATCCCGGCGGTGCTGGCCTGGCTTCTGCGCCATTCGGGCATCGGCGGCGACGAGCGGGGCCGCGAGGCCGCCGCCGACACCATGCTGTTCACGGCAGCCGCCATCGGCATGCTCTACAAGCTCAACGCCTCGATTTCCGGCGCGGAGGTCGGCTGTCAGGGTGAGGTCGGCGTGGCCAGCTCAATGGCCGCCGGCGGGCTTGCCGCCGCGATGGGGGCGAGCCCGGCGCAGGTCGAGAACGCCGCCGAGATCGCCATGGAACATCATCTGGGCATGACCTGCGATCCCGTCGGCGGACTGGTCCAGATCCCCTGCATCGAACGCAATGCCATGGGTGCCGTGAAGGCGGTCAATGCAGCACTGCTGGCGCTGGCCGGCGATGGCAGCCATGTGGTGTCGCTGGACACGGTCATCCGCACCATGAAGGAGACCAGCCACGACATGCAGAGCAAATACAAGGAAACCAGCCTGGGCGGCCTTGCCGTCAACGTGCCGGTCTGCTGACAGGAGGATGATCCCGATGCCCGATAGCATGCCCCCCCGACAGAACGTCACCCTTCATCCCGCGGTCACGGCGATTGCGGACGAAATGCGCGCCTGGCGCCATCACCTCCATGCCCATCCCGAAACCGCCTTCGAGGAACACCAGACCGCGGCCTTCGTCGCGGAAAAACTGGCATCCTTCGGCATTCCGGTCGCGACCGGCATCGGCCGCACCGGCGTGGTCGGCACCATTCAGGGCCGCCGCGCGGCGTCGGACACGGCCCCCGCGCGGTCGATCGCGCTGCGGGCCGATATGGACGCGCTGCACGTCACCGAACTCAACCAGTTCGAGCACCGCTCGCAAAATCCCGGCCGGATGCATGCCTGCGGCCATGACGGCCATACCACCATGCTTCTGGGGGCCGCCAGGGTGCTGGCGGCCGATCCGGATTTCGCCGGCACCGTCCATCTCATCTTCCAGCCCGCCGAAGAGAACGAGGGCGGTGGCCGGGCGATGGTCGAGGACGGGCTGTTCGACCGCTTCCCCGCCGACATGGTCTTCGGCATGCACAACTGGCCGGGCCTGGCGGTCGGCCATATGGCGATGGCGGCCGGGCCGATGATGGCCGGCTTCGACATCTTCGAAATCCTGGTGCGCGGCCGCGGCTGCCATGCCGCCATGCCCGATCTGGGCCATGATGCGGTCACCGCCACCGCCCATCTGGTTGCTCAGTTGCAGAGCATACCGGGACGAAGCATCAACCCCCTGGCCTCGGCGGTTGTGTCCGTCACCCAGATCCATGGTGGCGACACCTGGAACGTGATTCCCGAAGAGATGGTGATCCGCGGCACCACCCGCAGCTTCAGCCCGGATGTCCAGGCGGTGATCGAGGCACGACTCGCCACCATTGCCGAGCACACCGCCGCCGCCCATGGCTGCACGGCCAGCCTGCGCTATGAACGCCGCTATCCGGCCACGGTCAACACGGCGCCCGAAACCGCGCGGGCGGATGCCGCCGCCGTGCTGGTGGTCGGGGATGCCGCCATCGACCGCAACCCGGTGCCGTCGATGGCGTCGGAGGACTTCGCCTTCATGCTGCATCAGCGGCCCGGCGCCTATGTCTGGCTGGGCAACGGCCCCACCGATGGCGGCTGCCTGCTGCACAACCCGGCTTACGACTTCAACGACGATGCGGCCCCCATCGGCGCCAGCTATTGGGTCCGGCTGGTGGAAACCGTGCTGGGCGGCTGATCCGCCCCGACCAGTGCCGCCCGGACCAGTGGCGACCGGGGCATGGGCGGCAAGTGACGGCGCCAGGAGGCACCCCGGCGCCGTCATCCATGTGGTCACGCGGCATCCGCGTCGATATCGGCCACATAGCTGTCGACGAGCTGCCGCAAATCGCGGGTCTGGGCGGCAAGTGCCGTCGACGCGCTGCTCATCTCGCCCGCGGCACGGCCGGTATGGCCTGCCGCGTCGGCAATGCCGGTGATCGACTGCAACACCTCGGCTGTGCCCGACGATGCCTGCTGAGTATTGCGGGCGATTTCCGACGTCGCCGCAACCTGTTCCTCCACCGCCGAGGCAACCGCCGTGGTCAGCGCACCGACCCGGCCGATGGTCGACGAGATCGACCGGATGGCGTCGACCGTGCGGCCGGTGGCGCCGGTCATGGCATTGATCTGCTGCTGGATCTCCTCGGTCGCCCGCGCGGTCTGGGTGGCCAGGTTCTTCACCTCCGACGCCACCACCGCGAAGCCCTTGCCGGCTTCACCGGCGCGCGCCGCCTCGATGGTCGCGTTCAGGGCCAGAAGATTGGTCTGAGACGCGATCTGCTGGATCAACAGCACCACATCGCCGATCTTCTGAGTGTTGGCGGCCAGTTCCTGCACCGTCGCATCGGTCGCCTCGGCCTCGGTCACCGCGGCACGGGTGACATCGGCGGTATCGACGGTGCGCGCGCCGACCTCGCGGATCGATGCCGCCAGTTCCTCCGACGCCGTCGCCACGGTCTGGACGTTGGCTGTCGCCTGTTCGGCGGCGGCGGCGACGGTGGTGCTGCGGCTGCTCTGGTCTTCCGCGGTGCGGCTCAGCCCCTCGGCATTGCCGCGCACCTGATCGGCGGCGCTGGACAGGGTCGAGACGATATCGGTCACACCGGCCACGAACTGCCGGGTCAGATCCTCGCGACGGCGACGCCGGGCAGCCTGGTCGGCGCGGGTGGCCTCCTGTTCGGCCGCCAGCGCATCGGCACGGATCATGTTGTCGCGGAAGGTCTCGACCGCCTTGGCCATGGCACCGATCTCGTCGCCACGATCAGCGCCGGGGATGACAACACCGGTGTCACGCGCGGCCAGACGCTCCATGGCCGCGGTCATCCGGCGCACGGGCACGGATACCTGGCGGAACATCAACCAGCCTGCGGCGATCGCAATCACCAGCCCGGCAGCCATGGCGACGATCATACCGAAGGTCGCACGTTCATTGGCACTGGCCGACAGGGCGCCCGAGCGGTCGGCGCCCACGACATTAACGCGGGTCAGGTCCGTGAGGCTCTGCCCAAGCGCTTGACGTGCATCCCGGGCCGGGCCGCGATATGCGCGCTGCGCTTCAAGCATCTGACCATCATTGAGCAGGGCCGACAGCCGTGCATTCTCGCTCTGATATGCGGCCCAATGCGTCATCAGGCGGTCGAAGATGGCCCGCTCTTCGCTGTTCGAGATCAGAGGCTTGAAGGCCTGAAGAGCAGTATCGACGGAGGCTGCCGCCGCGCTCATTCCTTCAAATAGTTCTCGTCTGGCGGACGGATCCCCCTCAAGAACCAGACCCGCGACCTGAATCCGATTTTGAAGGATGCCACGGTCGATATCGGCGATCAGCGTCAGGCTGGGGATCCGGTTCGCCCTGAGATCCAGAGACGTCTCTTCAATCACTTGAAACTGCCAGAGAGCAAACATCCCAGAGATAAAAATCACAGAAGTCAGAGTTGCAAACGCAAGTGACAGCTTTTGGCCAATGGAGAGGGACCGTTTCGACATAAATTGAGATCTCCCACAGTTTAGGGCCATAGACATGTGATGGCATTGACCGGTTTGTAGCAAAACGCCATATAATATTCGTAGTTAATTAACAATTATATAATCGAAGTGGATTCACCGTCTGCCCTTGATGTACGAAATATCCCAGTTTATTTTGTACAATCCGAAAGGAAATGATCGGCCGCCGAGGGCCGCCTCCCACCATGGTTTACGCAGACCGCACGGCCGTCGATCGTCAGCGTTTGACTCCGACAGTGCCGGCCCCCATGTCAATGGCTCATCAATCTTCCTCCGGAGGCTGACGCACGATGCTGATCCGCGCCGATTTCGCGGCCCCCGCCCTGGTCCGACCCGATCCCGAGGCGTGGATCGCGTCCCCTGCCGCCGGCGTTCATCGCCTGATGCTCGATCGGGTCGGCCACGAGGTCGCCCGCGCCACCAGTCTGGTGCGTTACGAACCCGGTGCCGGCTTCACGCCCCATGTCCATGGCGGCGGCGAGGAAATCCTGGTGCTGAAGGGCGTGTTCGGCGACGAGCATGGCGACTATCCGGCGGGCACCTATCTGCGCAATCCGCCCGGCACATCCCACACACCCCGCGCCCCTCAGGGCAGCCTGCTGTTCGTGAAACTGCGCCAGTTCCAGGCCGGCGACACCGCTCAGATCGCCCTGAACCCGGATGACATACCACCGCAGCCATTGGCCAAGGCCCGCGATGTGACCGAACGGCTGTTGCATGAATTTGGAGACGAGCGGGTGACCCTTCTGGACCTGGCCCCCGGGGCCGAACTGCCGGCCTGCCGCCGCAGTGGTGGCGAAGAGATTCTGGTGGTCAGCGGATCGCTGATCGATGGCGCCCACGGCCTGCTGCCGGCCGGAAGCTGGCTGCGGCGGCCACCGGGGCGGGTGTCGGCGCGCCGCAGCGATGGTGGCTGCCGGCTCTATGTCAAAACCGGCCATCTGCCGCCCGATCTTCAGGCGTTCGCGGCATGAGTGCCGCACGAGGCATGTCTGATATCCGTCTGCGCACAGCCACCGATGCCGATACGACCGACATCGCCGCCGTGGTGACCGCCGCCTTCGGCCGCCCGGACGAGGCCGATCTGGTCAGCCGGCTGCAGGCCGATGGCGATGTGGTTCTGTCGCTGCTGGCCGAGGATGCCGATGGGCGCATCGTCGGCCACGCCCTGTTCGGCCGGCTGGAGCTTGCAACCGGGATCGTCGCCGATGACGGCCCGGTCCGGTCGGTGTTCCTGGCACCGGTTTCGGTGCTGCCCGATCGCCAGCATGCCGGCATCGGATCGATGCTGATCCGCTTCGGTCTGTCACGCATGCGCAGCAGCGGCCGCGAGGCGGTGTTCGTGCTGGGCGATCCCGCCTACTATGCCCGGTTCGGGTTCGACGCCGAACGCGCCGCCGCCTTCGACTGCCAATGGTCAGGTCCGCATCTCATGGCGCTGGAACTGGTCGCCGGCGTTCTGGGCAACGGCACCGGAACCCTGCGCTATCCGGCAGCCTTCGGCGGCAGCCGCTGATCCGGCCAGACACCCACTTGTCGGTTCAACACCCCCGGGCGGTTCATCTGGCAAAGCAGTCTTCCAGCACAATGGCCGAGCGGGTGCGTTCAACCCCGTGAAAGGCGGCAATGCGGTCGATCAGGGCGTTCAGCCGGTCCAGATCGCCGCAGCCGACCAGGGCCAGCAGATCGAAGGGCCCCGAGACCGCATGCAGGGCGGTCACTTCAGGGCAGGCCTTCAATTGCTGGATCACCTGCCGCCCCAGCTTGGGGCGCAGTTCGATCATGACATGCGCCCGGACCTTCGGCTCCAGCGGCGTGCCCACCTCCACCCGATACCCGCGGATCACGCCTGTGGCCTCCAGCGCCGCCAGCCGGTGACGCA
Source organism: Tistrella bauzanensis (assembly GCF_014636235.1). Classification (NCBI taxonomy): domain Bacteria; kingdom Pseudomonadati; phylum Pseudomonadota; class Alphaproteobacteria; order Geminicoccales; family Geminicoccaceae; genus Tistrella; species Tistrella bauzanensis. Next base: position 22,701 of record NZ_BMDZ01000033.1, on the reverse strand, counting down.
GCGCCGTGCGCGACAGGCCGACCTGTCGCGCCAGCGCCGCCACTGGCATACGGGCGTCCACCTTCAGCGCCGCGATCAGCGCGCGGTTGATGTCGTCGAGATCATGGGCCGCCATAGATCGGACTCCTGCCGTGGCTGATCGGCCCGGCCATAGCCGGATCGGCTATAAACAACCCGGCTTCAGCCATATCGTCAAGTGGATGCCGCACCTTGGCCCGCATCAGGATGGTCGTTGACAGGGCCACACCCGTCACGCACGCCAAAGAAGCGGAGACCATACCCATGCGCATCCTCATCCTCGGTGCCGGCCGTATCGGCACGGCCGTCGCCCATATGATGGCAGACGCCGGCGACCACCGGATCACCCTGGCCGATCGTCATTTCGGCCACGAGGCCAGCCAGCTCGCGCCCTCGATCGCGCAGATCACCGCCGATGCCGGCGATCCGGCCGATCTCGACCGGATCATGCGCGACCATGACGCGGTGCTGGCCGCCGGCCCCTATCATCTGTGTCCGGTGATCGCCGAGGCGGCGGTGCGCAACGGCCTGCATTATTTCGATCTGACCGAGGATGTCCGCTCCACCCGCGCGGTATCGGTGCTGGCCGAAGGGGCGCGCACGGCCCTGGTGCCGCAATGCGGTCTGGCACCGGGGGTGGTGTGCGTCATGGCCCATGGCCTGGCCCACGGCTTCGATCAGGTCGAGGCCATCCGCATCCGCGTGGGTGCCCTGCCGGCACATCCGACCGGGCCGCTCGGCTATGCCATGACCTGGTCGACGGCAGGTGTGGTGAACGAATACTGCAACCCCTGCGAGGCGATCTGGAATGGCGAGCGCCGCGAGGTGCTGCCGCTGGAAGGCGAGGAAACCGTCATCCTCCATGGCACCACCTATGAGGCGTTCAACACCTCAGGGGGGCTCGGCATGCTCGCCGATGCCTTCGACGGCCGTATCCGCACGCTCGACTACAAGACCCTGCGCTATCCCGGCCACCGGGCGATCATGAAGCTGCTGCTGGAAGACCTGAAGCTGCGTGACCGCCGCGACCTGCTGGAACAGGTTCTGGAAGCCTCGGTGCCCACCACCGACCAGGACGTCGTGGTGCTGTCGGTGTCGGTCGACGGCATGGTCCATGGCCGGCTGACCCGCAAATCCTGGACCCGCGAGGTTGGCGCGCGCGACGTTGCCGGCATGCATATGTCGGCCATCCGCCTGACCACCGCCGCCGGCGTCGCCGCGGTCATCGACATGCTGGCGGCCGGCCAGCTGCCGCAGCAGGGCCTTGTCCGCCACGACCATATCGACGCCGACACCCTGCTCGCCAACCGCTTCGGGCAGCACTACGCCTGATGTCCCGGACACGACGCGCATGCGGGTCAAATATGCCCGCTGGCAATCCGGGGTGGACATTCCGGATGAGCGGGATAGAACAGAAAGGGTGGTGCGGTTGATGATCCGGGTCGCACGGCAATCACGAGAGATGCCGCGCGACCCGATCGGGTCTTCTATCACTTGTCCACACACCATCAGGCGCACCCCGCAATCGTGCGGCTGTTTTCAAGGAATGACGAGGCCGGCACAGGCACACCGGCGATGTCTGGCAAGGGATCTTGCAGATGCTCAGCAGAACAGGGCACAGCCCGCGCGCGGCCACCTGCGGTCTTCGCAGCCTCGCCGCATGCGCGCTGGGCGGCATCGCCTTGATGGCGCTTGCCGGTGGTGGCGATGCCCGGGCGCAAGGGGTCGGCATCACCATCTCGTGCGGCGCACTTGGGGTGGAATTGCAGCTCTGCCGCGATGGCGTCGCCGCCTGGGAGCGTGAGACCGGCAACACGGTCGAGATCGTCTCGACGCCGAATTCGTCGAACGAACGTCTGGCGCTGTATCAGCAGATTCTGGGTGCCGGCGCCGACGACATCGACGTGTTGCAGGTCGACGTGGTCTGGCCGGGCATTCTGGCGCCGCATCTGGTGGATCTGAAACCCTTGCTGGGTGATGCGCCCGATGCCCATTTCCCGGCACTGATCGACAACGACACCGTCGATGGCCGGCTGGTCGCGATGCCCTGGTGGACCGATGCCGGCGTGCTCTATTACCGCCGGGATCTGCTTGAGAAATACAGCCATCAACCGCCTGAGAGCTGGTCGGACCTGACCCGCATCGCAGCCCTGATCCAGAAGGCCGAACGCGCCGAGGGCCGGGACGGTTTGTGGGGCTATGTCTGGCAGGGCCGCGCCTATGAGGGGCTGACCTGCAATGCGCTGGAATGGTTCGACGCCTTCGGTGGCGGCACCATCGTCGATGGCGATGGCAAGGTCACCGTCGACAACCGCCGAAACCGTGCGGCCCTGACCGAGGCGGCGGGCTGGATCGGCACCATCTCGCCCGAAGGCGTGCTGAATTACGACGAGGAAGCCGCGCGCGGCGTGTTCCAGTCGGGCAAGGCCGTGTTCATGCGCAACTGGCCCTATGCCTGGGCCCTGTCGCAGAGCGAGGACAGCCCCGTGCGCGGCAAGGTCGGCGTGATGGCGCTGCCGCCCGGCGGCCCGGAGGGCAAGACCACGGGCACGCTGGGCGGCTGGCATCTGGCGGTGTCGCGCTATTCGGCCCATCCAGAGGTCGCGGCCGATCTGGTGCGGTTCCTGACCAGCCCGGCCGAACAGAAGCGCCGCGCGGTCGAAGCCTCATACAATCCAAGCATTCCGGCGCTCTACAAGGACGACGAGGTGCTGGCCGCCAACCCGTTCTTCGGCCAGTTGTTCGAAACCTTCCAGACCGCCGTGGCCCGGCCATCACGCGCCACCGGCGACAATTACAACCGGGTCTCGGCCGCCGTCTGGCAGCGCGTGCAGGATGCCCTGGGCGGCCGCATGGCGCCGGATGCGGCCCTCGCCGCCCTTGATCGCGACCTGAACCGGCTGTCGCGTGGTGGCCGCTGGTGAGGCCGCGGGCATGATCGGCGCCGTGATGCGCCGGCCCCGATCCCTGCAGGCCACCGCCGCCCTGTTCCTGTCGCCGATGGTGCTGGCGCTGGCGGTGGTGGCGGTGTGGCCGCTGGCGCGCACGATCTGGTTCGGCTTCACCGATGCCAGTCTCACCGCACCGGCGGATTACACCCTGGTCGGCCTCGCCAATTATCTTGAGGTCTATGACGGCGCCTGGTACGGCGTGCTGGCCGATCCGCAATGGTGGCAGGCGCTGCGCAACACCCTGGTCTTCGCCGCCGCGTCGGTCACCGCCGAGACCGTGCTTGGCGTGGGCATGGCGCTGGTGCTGAACGCCCGCTTTCCCGGTCGCGGTCTGGTCCGGGCGGCGGTGCTGGTGCCCTGGGCGATTCCGACCGTGGTCTCGGCCAAGATGTGGGCCTGGATGCTGCATGATCAGTTCGGCATCATCAATGCCGGGGCCATGGCGCTGGGGCTGATCGACCGGCCGATGGCGTGGCTGGCCTCGTCCGATACCGCCATGCTGTCGGTCATTCTGGTCGATGTCTGGAAGACCACGCCCTTCGTGGCGCTGCTGACGCTGGCGGCCCTCCAGACCGTGCCGCGTGACTGCTATGAAGCGGCCCGGGTCGACGGCATCCCGCCCTGGCGCGTGTTTCTGCACATCACCCTGCCGCTGATCCGGCCGGCACTGGCGGTGGCGGTGGTGTTCCGGCTGCTCGACGCGCTCCGGGTATTCGACGTCGTCTATGTCATGACCGGCGAGGCCGAGGCCACGATGACGCTGTCGATCCATGCCCGCCAGCAACTGGTGCAGTTCCAGGACATGGGCTATGGCTCGGCGTCGGCGACCCTGCTGTTCCTGGTGATCGGGCTGGTCACCGTCGCCTATCTGGCCGTGCTGCGCCCCGACCGGGCCGCCAGCGGCCAACGCATGGCCGGCCATGCCGGGGAGGCCGGCGGATGACCCGCTATGCCGCGCGTGCCGGGCTGGCATTTGCCGTGGCTCTGCTGCTGATCTGGTCGCTGTTTCCGCTGTATTACGCGGTGCTGACCTCGATGGAGAGCGGCAGCGGCGTCTTTCAGGTCCGCTGGTGGCCGGATGCGGTCGATCTTGGCAATTACCGCGCCTTGTTCGCCGGCAGCAATTTCGGCCGCAGCATCCTGAACTCGATCATGGTGGCGACATTGGTGGTCGCAGCCTCGCTGCTGCTGGGGCTGACCGCCGCCCACGCCCTGGGCCGGATCCGGTTTCGCGGCCGGCGGCTGCTGCTGATGGCGGTGCTGGCGGTGTCGATGTTTCCGCAGGTGGCGGTGCTGTCGGGCATGTTCACGCTGATCCGCGGGCTGGGGCTCTATAATTCGCTCTGGGGTCTGGCGCTTGCCTATCTGCTGTTCACCCTGCCGTTCACGGTCTGGGTGCTGACCACCTTCATCCGCGAACTGCCGGTCGAGATCGAAGAGGCGGCGATCATGGATGGCGCCGGCCCCTTCACCATCCTGATCAGGATCTTCCTGCCGCTGATGTGGCCGGCCATGGCCACCACCGGGCTGATCGCCTTCATCATCGCCTGGAACGAATTCCTGTTCGCGCTGACCTTCACCCTGACCGACACCATGCGCACGGTGCCGGTGGCCATCGCCCTGCTGACCGGCGCCAGCCAGTACGAACTGCCCTGGGGGATGATCATGGCCGCGTCGGTTACCGTCACCCTGCCGCTGGTGGCGCTGGTGCTGGTGTTCCAGCGCCGTCTGGTCGCCGGGTTGACAGCCGGCGCCGTGAAAGGCTGATCGATGACCACCATGCCCGCCCAGCCCTCGGCACAGACACCCATCGCTGCATCCGATGTGATGCTGGAACTGCGCCATCTGTCGAAACGCTTCGGATCGACCGAGGTTCTGCACGATATCGATCTGGTGGTGCCGCGGGGCAGCTTCACGGTCTTTGTCGGCCCCTCGGGCTGCGGTAAATCCACCCTGCTGCGGCTGATCGCCGGGCTGGACGCCCCATCGGATGGCCGGATCCTGATCGATGGCCGCCGGGTCGACACGCTGCCGCCGGCGGCGCGCGGGGTGTCGATGGTGTTCCAGTCCTATGCGCTCTATCCGCATATGACCGCCCGGCGCAATATCGGCTTCGGCTTGAAGATCGCCGGCGGCTCGGCCGCCGATATCGAGGCCAGGGTCGCCCGGGTCGCCGGGATGCTCCAGATCGGCAGCCTGCTCGACCGCAAGCCCGCCGAATTGTCGGGCGGGCAGCGCCAGCGGGTGGCGATCGCCCGCGCCATCGTCCGGGATCCCAAGGTGTTCCTGTTCGATGAGCCGCTGTCGAACCTGGATGCGGCGCTGCGGGCGGAAACCCGGGTCGAACTGGCGCGGATGCATGCCGATCTGGGCGCCACCATGATCCACGTCACCCATGATCAGGTCGAGGCGATGACGCTGGCCGATCAGCTCGTGGTGTTGAATGGCGGCCGGATCGAGCAGGTGGGGCCACCAGCCGATCTCTACCGCCGCCCCCGCAGCCTGTTCGTCGCCCGCTTCCTGGGCAGCCCGCAGATGAACCTGTTCACGGCCACGGCCATGGCCGCCAGCCATGATGGCACCACCGCCACACCGTCCGGCGCCACACCGTCCGGCGCCACACCGTCCGGCGCCATGCCGTCCGGCGCCAGCTGCATCGGCATCAGGCCCGAAGATCTGACACTGGCCGATCAGGGGGGCGCCGCGATCGCGACCGGCCGCCTGATCATGGTCGAAGAGCTTGGCGAGACCCGCATTCTGCATGTCGATATCGGCGCGGCCTCGGTCGATGGCCGGCCCGTCACCCTGCGCCACCGCCCGGCCCCGCCCGCCATCGGCAGCCCGGTCACGCTGACCGCCGATCCGGCGGACTGGCATCCCTTCGACAGCCAGGGACAACGGCTGCCGCGATAGCGCCGCCGCTGCCACGACAGCGTCGCCCCCCATACGCGAATTGTTTACCGGTCCTGCAACACTGTAGGATCTGATCTCGCGGTGGTGCCGGACCGCGAGACCAGTCCTCCGGTTGGCGGTGTTGTGGAAGGAACGATCCGACGATGGATATCGGCACACTGGCGGTCTACAACGCCTGGGTCACCGTGGTCCTGACCATCGGGTTCACGGCGGTCGCGATCGCGCGCCGCAAATCCGAACACGTCCTGTGGTGGACCGCGGGCAATGCCGCGCGGGCGGCCGGGTCGCTGATCCTGGCCTTCAACATCGCGACCGGCAACGTCGCGACGGTTCTGGCGGCGAACACATTGCTGCTGGTGTCATCCGGCCTGTATCTGACCAGTTTCGAACGGCTGACCGGCAATCGCGGCATGATGCCGCCGGCCATCGCCATCATCGCCGGCACGGTGGGCGTGGTGCTGACCTTCACCGTCATTCAACCGGACCTGAAAGCCCGCATCGTCGGCTATTCGGTGGGCTCGTCACTGCTGCTGCTTCAATGTGCGGTGGTGGCCATCCGCCATGCCGGCCGCAGCAATACCCGCTCGTCGCTCCGGGCCGCCGGCGCCGTGTTCGGCGTGTTCGGGCTAATCACCCTGTTGCGCGGCCTGGCGACGCTGGCGGGTCCGGGTTTCGACGCGGTCCTGTCCAGCCCGCCGGTGCAGGCGGCATTCCTGGTGCTGGCTGGCATGTTCTATGTCGGCAGCAATTTTGCCATGCTGTGGAGCATCATCGTCGGGGATGGCGAGCGCCATGCGGCCGAACTCGATGCCGCCCGTCAGGCGGCGGAGCGTGCCAGCCTTGCGAAATCACGCTTTCTCGCCACCATGAGCCACGAATTGCGCACGCCCCTGAACGGCGTGCTCGGTGCCGCCCAGTTGCTGCTCGACGATCCGTCGCTCGCCCCTGAGCCACGACGGCGGGTGCAGATGATCACCAGCGCCGGACGGCATCTGCTGGGCGTGGTGAACGACGTGCTCGACTTCTCGAAGATCGAGGCCGGCAAGCTCAGCCTGCAACCGCGCGACGGCGTCGACCTGCGCGGTCTGCTGGGGGTCGCCACCGACGTGATCGCTCCTCAGGCCACCGCCAAGGGCCTGCTGCTGATGACCGATGCCGCACCCGATCTGCCGCGCGCGGTGCGGGTCGACGGCATGCGCCTGCAGCAGGTGCTGCTGAACCTTCTGTCGAATGCGGTCAAATTCACCCATGACGGCCGGGTGGTGCTGCGGGTCCGCCGGCTGGATGACGGCCGGCTGCGGTTCGAGGTGCAGGACGATGGCCCCGGCATCCCCGCGGGCAAGCGCGACCTTCTGTTCAAGGATTTCTCGCAGATCGAGGACGGCGCGAGCGAAAGCTCGGGAACCGGGCTCGGGCTCGCGATCTCGTCGCGGCTGGTGCGGGCGATGGGCGGCCGGCTGTCTCTGGACGCCACCGTCAGTCGCGGCGCGCTGTTCCGCTTCGATATCCCGCTGCCGGAAACAGCACCCGCCGCCGCCGTCGGCCCGACGCCCGCACATGCCACGACCGAGACGGATCCTGCCGCGGCCGTGGCACCCGCGCCACGCATCCGGGTGCTGATCGCCGATGATGTCGAGATGAATCGCGAGGTTCTGGCGGCGATGCTGAAGCGGCTGGGCTGCGCGGTCGACAAGGCCGAGGACGGCGCCGAGGCCCTGGCGATGGCCGCCCGTGGCGGGCTGGATCTGGTGTTGATGGATATGCGCATGCCGGTGATGGACGGGTTGCAGGCCACCCGTGCCATCCGTGGGCTGAACGATCCCTCCGCCGCCCGCGTGCCGATCGTGGCGCTGACCGCCAATGCCTTCGAAGAGGCGATCGACCAGTGCCGGGCCGCCGGCATGGACGACTATCTGGCCAAGCCCATCCAGATCGCGGAACTGGCCGAGGTTCTGCGCCGTCACACCAGCTTCGTCGAACAGACGGCCCAGGGCCAGGACGGTGCCACGATCGAAGCCGCGGCCATGTCGGCCATGAGCGGCGACGGGGCCGCGCCGACCGCGGGCGCCGACGACGAGATGCAGGCGATCGACCGGTTGCAACGCATGCTGGGGCGTGATCGCGTCAGCCAGATGCTCGACAGTTTCATGAGCACGGCCGCTGAACGGCTGCAACGCATGACACCTGCCGCCGACCCGGCCGTGCTGGCCGATGATGCGCGCACCCTTGCCGGCATGGCCTCGCTTCTGGGCCTGGAGCAGGCAGCCCTTCTCGGCCGCCGCCTTGCCACCTCGACCGAGAATGGCGAGGACGCGACAATCCGGCAGGCCCATCTGGACGCCTTCGGCAGCCGGCTGCGCAGCACGCTGGTGGAATTGATGATGCGGCGCGCCCGCCTGCGCGAACAGGTGATGCCGTAAACGAAGCCGCCTCCCGCCCCGGCGGACCGCTGTGCTACCCTGCCGGCCGCGCGCGACAGGGATCGCGCGGCAAGAACCGCAGGATGGAGGACATGCCTTGTTGAAGATCTATGGCACCAGCGGGTCGCGCACCTCGCGCAATCTGTGGCTGGCCGAGGAACTGGGGCTCGCCTACGAACATCTGCCGGTCGCGATCCGCGATGTGGCAGGCCACCCCGAGATCACGGCCATCAACCCGGCGCGTCAGATCCCGGTGATCGACGATGACGGCGTGGTCGTCGCTGAAAGCATGGCGATCAACCTTTATCTGGTGGCGAAGCATGGCGGACCGCTGGCGCCGCGGGATGCCGCGGAAACCGGCCATATTGCCCAGTGGACCTTCTGGGTGGTGACCCATGTCGAGGCGCTGGCGCTGACCGTTCTGGGCCATCGCGTGTTCTTTCCCGCCGACCGTCGCGATCCTGCGAAGGCAGACGAAGCCGAGGCAGCCCTGGCCCGGCCGCTGGCGGTGCTTGAAGGCGCGCTGGCCCGTGGCGATGGCTGGCTGGTCGGTGGCCGGTTCACGGTCGCCGATCTGAACGTCGCCGCGATCATCGCCTGGCTGGTCGCCTCGCGCGCCGATCTGGCGGCTTTCCCCAACGTCGCCGCCTGGGTGCGGCGCTGCCGGGGTCGCGATGCGGCAAAGAAGGCCCAGAAGCTGCCCTGATCCTGCCGACCGGCAAGCGCGCCTGAAACAGACGCGGCCCCACCCGGCATCCATCCCGTCCCCTGGGATGGCGCCGATGGCGGGGCCGCTTGCCCCTTCCCCCGGGGCAGCCCGATCCCCGCCGCATCGGGCGGGGGTAATCCTGTCTCGTCAGCAGTGACCGGTCGGTTATGGGTTTCTCACTCGGCCGGGCTCACCAGCGGACGCACCGGCACCGATACCGCCCCCGACGGGCGGATGGCGGCCGGCGCCTCGCTGTCGTCGACGACATGACCGGCGGCGAGCGTGGCATTCAGGCGGTCGCGGTCGAGTTCGCCTTCCCAGCGCGCCACCACCACGGTCGCCACCGCATTGCCGATGAAATTGGTCAGCGAGCGGCATTCCGACATGAAGCGGTCGACGCCCAGGATCAGCGCCATGCCGGCGACCGGCACCGAGGGCACCACCGCCAGCGTCGCCGCCAGCGTGATGAAACCCGATCCGGTGACGCCGGCGGCGCCCTTTGAGCTGAGCATCGCCACCAGCAGCAGCAGGATCTGGTCGCCCAGCGCCAGCGGCGTGTCGGTTGCCTGCGCGATGAACAGCGCCGCCATGGTCATATAGATATTCGTGCCGTCCAGATTGAACGAATAGCCGGTCGGCACCACCAGCCCGACGACAGGCTTCGAACAGCCGGCCTTCTCCATCTTCTCCATCAGCGCCGGCAGCGCCGATTCCGATGAACTGGTGCCCAGCACCAGCAACAGTTCGGCCTTGATATAACGGATCAGGCGCAGGATCGAGAAGCCGTTGGCACGGGCGACCGCCCCCAGCACCACCAGCACGAAGAACAGAGCCGTCATATAGAAGGTGCCGACCAGCATCGCCAGATTGGCGATCGAGCCGATGCCGTATTTGCCGATGGTGAAGGCCATGGCGCCGAAGGCACCGATCGGAGCGACCTTCATCACGATATGGACGATGTTGAAGATCACCTGGGTGGCGGTCTTCAGCACCGACATCACCGGCGCGCCACGCTCGCCCATCATCGACAGGCCAATGCCGAACAGCACCGAGAAGAACAGCACCTGAAGGATATCGCCCGAGGCGAAGGCGCTGAACGCGGTGCCCGGAATGATGTTGAGCAGGAAACCCACCAGCGACTGGTCATGCGCCTTGGCGGCATAGCCCTGCACGGCGGCGGCATCCAGCGAGGCCGGATCGATATGCATGCCATCGCCCGGCCGCACGATGTTGGCGATCACCAGCCCGACGATCAGTGCCAGGGTGGAAAAGGTCAGGAAATAGATCATCGCCTTGGCGCCGACCCGGCCGACCTTTTCAAGATCGCTCATGCCCGCGATGCCGGTAACCACGGTCAGGAAGATCACCGGGGCGATGATCATCTTCACCAGCTTGATGAAGGCATCGCCCAGCGGCTTCAGTTCAGCGCCCAGTTCCGGCCAGAAATGGCCGAGCAGAATACCGGCCGCCACCGCGACCAGCACCTGAACATAAAGATGCTGATAGAATTTCTTCGGCGCGGGCGCGCCCTTGGTCGCATCGCGACCTGAGATCGGCTGTGCCATCCTGCGGCGTCCTCCATGAGCGCCGGCGTATCGCACCGGCCTGATCTTGCTTGTGGCCGGCGGCTGCCCTGGCGGCGCCTCCCTGCGGGCTCCCCAGCCCTTCGGTCGGCGCAGGCGGTCCCGCGCGGTTGAGGATCAGTATTGGCAAGTGCCGTGCCAGAGGATGCACCACCGCACAAGCCTTTGAATTCCAATCAGGAATATCCGGCATGCCCCGCTTGACTGCCGGCAATTTGTGTGGAAATCCAGCCGGAACTCCGCCTGATATGGCGAATATCCGCACGCTGTGCGGATTTGCGCATGGACTGAATTGCAGCCACACTACAAGCCATGACCAGTTCCACCGCCCGGACCGAAACCGCCAGCCCCCCTGCCCCGCCGCACCGCCCGCGGCCGGCGCGGCGCGGGCGCGGCTGGCTGCTGTTTCTGCTGATCTGGCTCGGTGCCGGCGGCCTGCTGGTCTGGCAGGCCGGCCAGATCGCCCGCGATCAGGCGACCACCGACCTGACGGTGGCGGGGCAGACCGCGATTGCCCTGCATGTCGAGGCGCTCGCCGCCGAGATCGACAAGCAGCGCGCATTGCCGGTGGTGCTGGCAACCGACCCCGACGCCCTGGCGGTGCTGCGCGCGCCGGCCGACGCCACGGCGGTCATGGCCCTGAACCGCAAGCTTGAGGCGTTGAGCACCGCCACCCGCGCCGCCGTGATCTATCTGATCGATAGCGATGGCATGACCATCGCCGCCAGCAACTGGCAGGGACCGGCCAGCTTCATCGGCAATGACTATGGATTTCGGCCCTATTACGCCGTCGCCATGGCCGAAGGCGCCGCGGAGCATTTCGCCATGGGCACCGTCAGCCACAGGCCCGGCATGTATCTGGCCCGCCGCATCCAGGCCGCCGACGGGCGCCGGCTGGGGGTGATGGTGGTCAAGATCGAGTTCGACCGGATCGAACAGCTGTGGCGCGCGGCACCCGACCGGATCTTCGCCACCGATGCGCGCGGCGTGGTGCTGGTGACCGGCATCGATGCCTGGCGGTTCCGCAGCCTGACACCGCTGCCGCAGGAAACCCGGAGCGCCATCCGCGCCAGCCTGCAATATGGCGATGCGCCGCTCGACCCGCTGCCGCTGGCACTCGACACCGGCATGGGCAAGCCGCTGGTTCACCTGACGACGCCGATGGCCGCCGGATCACGCCTGCTCCATATCCGGTCGGCGATGCCGGATATCGGCTGGACCCTGCACCTGCTGAGCCCCGCCGACCAGCCGCTGAACCGGGCTGCCGCCAATGCCCGGACCATTGTCACGACCCTTGTGACCCTTCTGGCCGCAGCCACCGCCGCCCTGCTCTATCGCCGCCAGCAGCTCCGCGCCCGGGTGGCTGCCGCCGATGACGCCCGTGCGCAACTGGAGGCGGCGGTGCGCGACCGCACGGCCGATCTGGCCAGCACCAATGCAACACTGGAAGCCGAGATGGAAGAACGCCGTCTGGCCGAGGCCGCCGCCCGCCAGATGCAGGATGATCTGGTTCAGGCGAGCCGGCTGGCGGTGCTGGGCCAGATCGCCGCCAGTGTCGCGCACGAGATCAACCAGCCGGTCGCGGCGATCCGGGCCTTTGCCGACAATGCCGCTGCCTTTCTGGACCGCGATCGCCCGCAGGCCGCCCGCGACAATCTGGTCCGCATCGCCGGCCTGACCGACAGGATCGGCGCGATCACCGGCCAGTTGCGCGGCTTCGCCCGCAAATCCGCCCCCACCCCCACGCCAGTTGCGGTGACCGAGGCCGTCGACGGCGCCCTGCTGCTGCTGGGCCACCGGCTGCGTGCACATGCCGTGGCATTGGATCTCGACATGCCGGTCGATGCGGCCGATGCGCGCGTGATGGCCGATCGCGTGCGTCTGGAACAGGTGCTGGTCAACCTGATCGGCAATGCGCTGGATGCCGTGGCCGATGGTCCGGAGCCGCGGATCTCCATCAGCCTGCGGCGTGCCAAAGGCCGGATCGCTCTGGCCGTCGCCGATAACGGGCCGGGGCTGCCCCTTGAGATCCGCGCCGGCCTGTTCCTGCCGTTCCGCACCACCAAGCCCGACGGGCTGGGGCTGGGCCTGGTGATTTCCGCCGATCTGGTGCGCGAGATGGGCGGCACGCTGACAGCCGGACCACCCGCCACCGATGACGGTTCGCCCGGCCGGGGCGGCGCGCAGTTCATCCTCGACCTGCCGGAGGTATCATGACCGGTCGCGACACCATGCCCCCCACCACCGGACCGGTGATCTTCGTCGACGACGAGGCCGATATCCGGCTGGCCAATGTCCAGAGCCTGGAACTGGCCGGCTTCGCGGTCATCGCCTGCGACAGCGCCGCCGCGGCGCTCGACGCGGTGCATGCCGATTTCCCCGGCGTGGTGGTCACCGATGTGCGCATGCCCGGCACCGACGGATTGGCGCTGTTCCGCAGGCTGCGGGCGCTCGACCCCGACCTGCCGGTGATCCTGGTCACCGGGCATGGCGACATCGCCATGGCGGTGGAGGCGATGCGCGACGGCGCCCATGACTTTCTGCCCAAGCCCTATCCATCCGACCGGCTGGTCGAGACGGTGCGCCGAGCCGTGGCGATGCGGCGGCTGGTGATCGAGAACCGGCGCCTGCGGGCGGCGCTCGATGCCGAGGACGGCCTGCCGCTGATCGGCCGCACCCCGGCGATGGACCAGTTGCGGCGGATGGTGCGCGAGGTGGCCGCCGCCGATATCGATGTGCTGGTGCTGGGCGAGACCGGGTCGGGCAAGGAGGTGGTGGCCCAGGCACTGCATGCCGGCAGCCACCGCCGCGACCGGCGGATGGTGGCGCTGAACTGCGGCGCACTGCCTGAAAGCGTGATCGAAAGCGAGTTGTTCGGCCACGAGCCGGGCGCCTTCACCGGTGCCCAGCGCCGCCGGATCGGCCGGATCGAGCATGCCGATGGCGGCACGCTGTTCCTGGACGAGATCGAAAGCATGCCGAAGGCGCTGCAGGTCAAGCTGCTGCGGGTGCTGGAAACCCGCACAGTGGAACCGCTCGGCACCAACGAGATCCGCGCGGTCGACCTCCGGGTAATCGGTGCAACCAAGGTCGATCTGCTTCAGGCGGCGGCGGCCGGCGATTTCCGCGACGACCTGTATTACCGCCTGAACGTGGTGACGATCCGCATCCCGCCACTGCGCGAGCGCCGCGCCGATATCCCGCTGCTCTATGTTCATTTCCTGGCCCGCGCCGCCAGCCGCTTCAACCGGCCGCCGCCACCGATGACCGATGCCGTCCGCCACCATCTGTGGGTCCATGACTGGCCGGGCAATGTCCGCGAACTGGCCCATTTCGCCGAACGGGCGGCGCTGGGCCTGACCGACGGTCCGCCCGACCACGCATCCGGCCTGTCGGCCATGGCCGGCAGCGCGGTCGATGCCAGCCTGGCCGACGACCCGTCTCTGCCGCTGCCGCGCCGGGTCGACCGGTTCGAGGCGGCGGCGATCCGGGCGGCCCTTGCCGCCGATCACGGCGAGGTCAAGGCCGCGGTCGCGCGGCTGGGCCTGCCGCGCAAGACCTTCTACGACAAGCTGCAACGCCACGCCATCGACCCGAACGACTATCGGGAAACCCGGCGCGGCCAGCCTTGACCAACTGGTCTCAGACCAGCCGGTATCAGACCACCCGCGCGATCCAGGCCGCCAGAACCGCCATCACCTCGTCGCGGTTGGTTTCGTTCAGCGTCTCGTGACGGGCGCCGCCGAAGACATGGCTGGACACGTCGGTCAGGCCGGCCTGGCGATAGCGGTCGACCAGCGGCCCGAACCAGGCGAGATTGTTGTTCACTGGATCGTGGCTGCCGGTGAACAGCAGCAACGGCATGTCCTTGCGCAGACGCGCGCCCACCGCCGGATCGGCGAGCGGGCCGCAGACCGTGAAGATCGATCCGAACGACGCCTCGGTGACGGTGAAGCCGCAGAGCGGATCGGCGATATAGGCATCGACCTCGGCCGGGTCGCGGCTCAACCAGTCAAAGGGCGTGCGCACATCCGGCAGACCTTCATTCAGGTCTTCCAGCCGGAAGCTGCCCGACATGGCGGCGCTGCCGAGCATCTCGACCGCCGTGGTGCCCGACAGCGCCACACCATCGGCCAGATCGCCATGGTCCACCAGATAGGACTGGGCCGCGAACGAGCCCATGCTGTGGCCGACCAGCACCAGCTTCAGGCCCGGATGCAGCACCCGCAGATGCCGGCTGACCACCGCCAGATCGTCGACCAGCGCCGCGAAGCCACGCGGTCCGAAATCGCCCAGCGTGCCGGCCGCCGCCGCCGCCGGCCCATGGCCGCGATGTTCCGAGGCATAGACGACATGCCCCTCCGCCACCAGATGCGCTGCCAGCCGGGCATAGCGTCCGGCATGCTCGCCCATGCCATGGGCGATCTGGACGATGCCGCGCGGCGCACGGGTATCGTCGTGCCAGCGCTGGATCAGGATGTCATGGCCGTCGGGTGCGGCCAGGGTCAGTGTGGCATGGGCGGGCATGGCGTGAGTTTTCGACATCGGGGGCCTCTTCCTGCTGAATCAGATCTGGCTGCCAACCGTTCTACCGCACCATGCGCGACAGGTCATGCACTCCCGCCGACAGCGGCGGCCGCCACGCGGTTGCGTCCCGCCGCCTTCGCACGATACAGCGCCGCATCGGCACGGGTCATCAACTCGTCGATCGTGGTATCATCGGGTCCGGCCACGGCAACGCCCAGGCTGGCGGTGATCGGGATCGCGCGCCCATCGCTCAACGCCACCGGGGTTCCAGCCAAGGCCACGCGCAGGCGCTCCGCCAGGGCCGCGGCCGCATCAGCGGCCGCGTGATGCAGCAGGATCACGAACTCCTCGCCACCCATCCGCGCCACCAGATCGCCGCCACGGATCGCCGACCGGCATCGCTCGGCGACCGACCGCAACACCTCGTCGCCGACGCCATGTCCATACCGGTCGTTGATCTGCTTGAAGTGGTCCAGATCCAGCATCACCACGGCAAGCGGGCTGCCATGGTGCAGGGCAATGGTCAGGTCGCGGCTGGCCACGTCGAAGAACGACCGCCGGTTCATCACCCCGGTGAGGAAATCGGTCTCGGCCATCTGTTTCAGGCGGTGGATCAGGTCTTCCCGATCCCGCTCGATCCGCCGGCGTTCCTCGATTTCCGCAGTCAACGCGGCCGTGCGTTCCGCCACCCGCGCTTCCAGCCCGGCATTCGCCGCCTCCAAGGCCACGCGCTTCTCGGTCAGCGCACGGATCATGCGGCGCAGGGCAAGCGCCAGATCTCGAACCTCGCGATAACTGCCATCCGCCGGCACATCGCCGGGGGCGCTGCTCTCGCCTGCCCTCTGTGCGGCCAGGTTCAGGCGGTTCAGCGGCCGCGCGATCCACCCCGCCAGCCACAATGCGACGCCGCAGGCGATGGCAGCGATCGTCACCGCTCCGGTCAGGATCAGCCGCCGCAGATCGGCGACCGGGGCCAGGGCCACGTCCAGGGGCTGGCGCACCACCACGATCCAGCCCAAGCCCGGATAGTCGCGAAACCCCTGCCCGGCGTGATAGGCGGTCAGATAGTCACGGCCGTCATCCGGCCAGGTCTCCACGCCGGACGCCATGGTGCCGGCACGTGCGAGGCCGGCAAGAGCCGGCTTGCTTGCCTCCAGCGATTCCGGTCCCAGCAGCACCGTGCCATCCGGTCCCAATACCATGATCTCGGTCTCGGTATGCGCCTCGCCGGGCGCGATCAGCGATCGGCGGATGTCATCGGCCCATCGCCACGACAGATGCGCCCCCACCACACCCAGCAGGCGGCCAGCCTCATCCTGGACCGGCATCGCCACGTCCACGAAACGCAGCGGCGCCCCCGGATCGGGATTGTCCAGAAGCCGTTCCAGCAACAGGGCCTTGTGAACATCGCCGACGAACGGCCCGGACATCGCGCCCACGAACCAGGGCCGTGCCGACACGTCCTGGCCCTCCAGCAACCGGCCGGTCGCGGCGGTCACCCGCCCCTGCGGGTCGGTGATGCCGATCCAGGCGTAATCGGGATAGGTGTTCTGCAACGCCATCAGCGCCTCGCGCTGGGCCGCCGTCTCGGGCCGGCGCAGAAGCGGGCGCTGCGCCATGATCCGGATGTCACGCCAGCGCTCGAACATCGACCGGTCCAGCTTGTCGCTCATCTGGAAGGCGACTTCCCGCAGGTCACGCCCGATATCGAGCCTCGCCCGCCGCCCGGCCAGTGCATCGACCACCAGGGCCAGCACCACCACCGTCCCCAGGGTGAGCGCCGTCATCGAGATCAGGAGATGAAGGCGCAGGCTTATGCGGGGAGCCGTCATATCCGATCGTGCATGCTCATCGACCGCATGCTTGTCTGGAGGTGCAGCCCTGGTCATGGATGGTCCCGCCCCTGCCCGCAGCCCGGATCATGACTGATACCATGAACAGGACGGCCTTGACAGGCACGACCATTCGGCGCCACCTTGATATCAGGTGACTGATTCTTCAGAAGAGAGTGTCGGCGATGAACGCCCAGCCGGCGGTCGCAGATCGACATCATGGCGCGAGACCCGACGCCGCCGGCAGCATGCTGGCGCGAGGTCGCCGTGCGCGCGTGGGCTGCACCAATCTGTGCAAGGCCTGGTATAATCAGGACCGCATTCTGGCGTTCGATTTTCCGCGCCGCGACTGACCCATTCCGTCTGCCGTCTCTTCAGAGTATCGCCCCCGGCCGACACGCCACGGGGGCCTTGCGCGCGGGCAATCTGCCGGCGCCAACAGGATTTCCATGACATGACCCGTATTCCTGAGCCGTTCCGCATCAAGATGGTGGAGCGCATCCGCCAGACCACGCGCGAAGACCGGATCGCGGCCCTTGAGGCTGCCGGCCACAACCTGTTCCTGCTGCGCGCCGAAGATGTCTATATCGACCTGCTGACCGACAGCGGCACCGGTGCGATGAGCGACGCCCAGTGGGCGGCGATGATGACCGGCGACGAGGCCTATGCCGGAAGCCGCAGCTTCTATCGCCTGCAGGACGCCGTCGCCGATCTGTTCGGCTACCCCCATGTCGTGCCCACCCATCAGGGGCGCGGCGCCGAGCAGATCCTGTTTCCGGTGCTGGTGGCGCGGGTCCGCGACCGCGCCGGCCGGCCGGCGGCGGGGGCCGCCGATATCAGGCCGGTCTTCCTGTCGAACCATCATTTCGACACCACCGCCGCCCATGTCGAGATCGCCGGCGGCCGCGCGGTCGACGTGCTGACGCCCGATGCCTATGACACCGCCCGGCCGCATGACTGGAAGGGCAATTTCGACCTCGTCCGGCTTGCCGCCGAGATCGAGGCGGCGGGCCCCGGCAATGTCGCCGGCCTGATCATCACCATCACCTGCAACAGCGCCGGCGGCCAGCCGGTGGCCATGGACAACATCCGTGCCGCCGCGGCCATGGCCCGCGCCCACGACATTCCGGTGGTGATCGACAGCGCCCGCTTCGCCGAGAATGCCTGGTTCATCAAGCAGCGCGACCCGGCCTGGCGCGATCGGTCGATCCGCGAGATCGTGGCCGCGATCTATGCCGAGGGCGACGTGCTGACCATGTCGGCCAAGAAGGATCCGATGGTCAATATGGGCGGGCTGTGCGCCGTGCGCCGCGACCTGGACATCTTTCAGGCCGTGCAGGCCCTGTGCGTGCCGATGGAAGGCTTCATCACCTATGGCGGCATGTCGGGCCGCGACATGGATGCCCTGGCGGTGGGGCTGTACGAGGCGATCGACGAGGCGTTTCTCGATTATCGCATCGCCCAGGTCGCCCATCTGGGCGCGCGGCTGCTGACCGGCGGTGTGCCGATCCAGGCGCCCACCGGCGGGCATGCGGTGTTCGTTGATGCCGCCCGCCTGCTGCCGCATATCCCCGCCGACCGTTTCCCGGCCCAGGCGCTGGCCAATGCGCTCTATGTCGAGGCGGGCGTGCGCGGGGTCGAGATCGGCTCACTGCTGCTGGGTCGCGACCCGGCAACCGGCATGCAGAAGCCGTCGCGGCTGGAACTGCTGCGCCTGACCATCCCGCGCCGGGTGTATACCAACGACCATATGGACTATGTGGCCGACGCCCTGATCCGGGTGAAAGCCCGCGCCGACAGCCTGACCGGATTGAGCTTCGTTCATGAACCACGGGTGCTGCGCCACTTCACCGCCCGGCTGCGCCCCGATCAGGCGGAGCCGCTGCGCCGGTCGGCCTGACCCGTTGATCGGCCAGCCCCGTCGATCGCCCTGACCCGTCGATCGACCTGACCCGCCCTGCCTGCTGTTTCGTCTTGGGCTGCACCGCCGCTGGTTTTACGCTGGCGGCGGGCGCTATACACACACACACGCGCGCGCCCCATGAGCCGCGGAAGAAGGCAGCCCGGATGAAACACCCGCAGACGCGCCCCAATGCGGGCGACATGGCCCGCAAATTCCTCGGCAAGACCGCCGACATGCTCGACCAGCAGGAACGCCGGGTTCTGGAGGGCATCGTCGAGCGCCAGCCGATGAGCCGCGACGTTGCCGACATCGCCGACGAACAGACCGGCTTCTGGGGCCGGCTGGCCGACCGGGTGGCGGCGGTCGGCGGCTCATGGGGCTTCATCTTCGGCTTCATGCTGGTGCTGTTCGGCTGGATGCTGCTCAACAGCGGCCTGCTCGACCATTGGCGGGCGACCTTCGACCCCTATCCGTTCATCTTCCTGAATCTGGTGCTGTCAACGCTGGCCGCGATCCAGGCGCCGATCATCATGATGAGCCAGAACCGTCAATCGGCGAAGGATCGCATCGCCGCCGCCCATGATTATGAGGTCAATCTGAAGGCCGAGCTTGAGATCATGCGCCTGCACGAGAAGATCGACGCCCTGCGCATCGAACACCTTGAGGCCCTCGCCCACCAGCAGGCCCAGATCCTCGACCTGTTGCAGCGCCGCCTCGACGGCAGCGGTCCTGCCCCCGACGGACCGGCCCCCGGCTGACCGGCCGCGGGCTGACCCCCGCCCAGATATCACAAGCCATCGCTTGACATATGTCGGCGCCGGCCGGACACTGGTTTTTGTTATTAATAATGAGTCGCATTCTTAATCGATGCGACCAGCAAGGACCGGATCCCATGACGTTCGAATTGCCCTCCCTGCCCTACAGCACCACAGCGCTTGCGGCCCGTGGGATGAGCCAGGAAACCCTGGAACTGCATCACGGCAAGCATCATCAGGCCTATATCACCGCGCTGAACGGCTTCGTCGCCAAGGATCCGAGCCTTCAGGGCAAGGCGCTGGAAGAGATCATCCTTCTGGCCCGGGACCGTGCCGACATGGCGCCGGTGTTCAACAATGCCGGCCAGCACTGGAACCACATCATCTTCTGGCAGAGCCTGTCGCCCGCAGGCGGAGTGATCCCAGATCGTCTGGGCGCGCGGCTGGTCGAGGATTTCGGCAGCATCGACGGGTTCAAAGAGACCTTCAAGCAGGCGGCGGTCAGCCAGTTCGGCTCGGGCTGGGCCTGGCTGATGCTGAAGCCCGATGGTCGCCTAGGCGTGTCGAAGAGCCCGAATGCCGCCAACCCGCTCAGCGCCGAGGATGGCCGGGTGCTGCTGGGGCTGGATGTCTGGGAACACAGCTATTATCTCGACTTCCGCAACCGGCGGCCGGATTACGTCACCAACTTCCTCGACACCCTGGCCAATTACGACTTCGCCGAGGCGGAACTGCTCGCGGCCTGAGCGACCCCGGGGCTGAACTGAACACGGCCTGAACGGCCGTGGGCGGCGCCGTCAGCACAGCTCGTACACGCCGATCAACTCGGCCGTACCCAGTGCATGCGGACGCGCCGCCACCCGGATCTCATCGAGCGTCGCCTGTTCGGCGATGTCCAGCCGGTCCACATCCAGCGCCAGCAGCCGGATGTGATAGTGATGGGGCCCATGGCCGCGTGGTGGCTGCGGCCCGTCATAATGCAGATTGCCGAAGCCGTTCACGCCCTGACCTGCGGCCAGATCGCGCTGATCTGGCCCGACCCCTTCCGGCAGATCACGGCGGCTGCCATCGATGCCGTGCAGCACCCAATGGACGAAGGTGCCACTAGGTGCGTCGGGGTCTTCCATCACCAGCATGAAGCCGCGGGTGCCGGCCGGCGGATCGGTCCAGGCCAATGGCGGTGACAGGTTGCAGCCATCGCGGATATGCCGCCGGGGGATCTTGTCGCCCGCCGCGAATGCCGGGCTGGTGAGCGTGAAAGCCATGGTCGTCGGTCTCCGCTGTCGATAGCTGCAGACCAACTGGCGGCCGCCGCGGCAGGTTCCGGCTCAAACGACCGGAACAGCGGAGCGCGACGCGGATTGATCGCCAGATGCGATATCCGCCAGGAGATCCGCCATGGCCACGCCGCATATGACCTCGCCCCCCGCAAACATGCACGGCGGTCCTGCCGCACCGAATGCCGTCACCGCCGAACGTGCCCGTCTGATCCGCCACCATGCGGCGACATTGCCGCCGCCAACCCAGACCGGCACCTTTGGCGCCGCCTTCGATCATCTGGGCGATGCCCGCGTGGTGCTGCTGGGCGAGGCGATCCAGGCGGTCCTCGACCATCTGGACCAGAGGGATCCCGAGGCGGCCCGGCTCGCCCGCCACCGATATGGCTGTCTGACCCCGTGGCTGGACACGCCCGAAACCTATGGCCTGGATGTGCGGCAGTTGGGCGGCCGGGCCTGCGAGGAACAGGCCGTGGCCCAGTTGGCCGACATGCTGTCACGCCGCATCACCGGCCCGGACGGCGAGGCCCTGCTCGATGCGGTGCAGAATGCGCGCGTCGTCCGGGCGGCGGAGCGGTATTACCGCCTGATGTATCAGGGTGGCGCGGCTGGATGGAATCTGCGCGACCGCCACATGTTCGACACCCTGCAGGCCCTGCTGGACCAGCCCGGTGCCCGTGCCGTGGTCTGGGCGCATAACTCGCATGTCGGCAATGCCGCCGCGACGGAAATGGGCTGGCAGGGCCAGTTCAACATCGGCGAATTGTGCCGCACCGCTTTTGGCGATGATGCGGTGCTGGTCGGCTTCGGCACCGATCGCGGCACGGTCGCCGCCGCCCGCGATTGGGGCCAGCCCATGGAGGTGAAGACCGTGCGCCCGGCACGGCCCGACAGCCACGAACATGTGTTCGCCGTGACCGGCCTGGACCGGGCGCTGATCGACTGGCGCGGCCGCACCAGGGCTGAACTGGTCGACGCCTTGAGCCCGCCTTTGCTGGAACGCGCCATCGGCGTGATCTACCGCCCAGAGACCGAACGCCTCAGCCATTATTTCGAGGCGGTTCTGCCCGAACAATTCGATGCCTGGGTGTGGCTGGCAGAGACCCGGGCGGTGACGCCGCTGCCGGCAGAGCCGCCGGCCGGCGTGCCCGACACCTATCCCTTCGGGCTTTAGGCTGCGTCAGGCCAGGACGCGCCGCCGGCCGCCACGGAGCTGGCGGCGGTTGCCGGGCCGGGCCGCCAGCATTGCCAGAGCCAGGACACACACGCCCGCGACCGCAATCCCGCCGGCGGCCAGCGACGGACGGCCCAGCCGGCTGCGGAAACCGCCATCGATGCCGCCCGGATCTTCTGGCGGATTGAACAGATTGCCATCGGTGACCGGTGCCGGATCGGCCCTGCGGAAATAGCGCTCCATCACCCGGGCCGCCATCCGCGCACCGGTGTCTCGGCCAAGCAGGTGGCCCAGGCGCAGCAGATGCACCTCCGGCCCCACGATCACCTGCGGCCGTGGCCGGCGCGCCAGACCTACGATCGCCGCCGCCACCCGCCGCGGGTCATGGACCGGCGGCATCGGCTTGATCTGACGGCCGGTGTAATTCGCGCCATGGCGCAGGCCCGGCGTGTCGATGAATGACGGATAGACATCGCAGATATGGATGTCAGGCTGATCGGCCAGTTCCGCGCGCAGCGACTCCGAAAAGCCCTTCAGCCCGAATTTGCTGGCGCTATAGAGGCTGTTGCCGAATGCCCGCTACCCATGGTTTGACGCCGTCTGCTGACGGCTTGGGAGCTTGGCGGGGGTCTCGCGCGG